>JAIRKX010000109.1 GCA_031259805.1 Prevotellaceae bacterium
AGCTTAATCTTGCTCCTTCCCGTTCTTCTGTTGATTACTTTGTTTATTTCACTCTCTTTTCATTTTATCCTTCAAATTTACGCCTTTTTTATGCACACTGCAAATATAGGATGACGTGCGTCTCACCTTTTCACCTTTTCACCGCGCGTAGCGCACTTCACCTTTTCACCGCGCGTAGCGCATTTCACCTTTTCACCGCGCGTAGCGCACTTCACCTTTTCACCGCGCGCAGCGCACTTCACCTTTTCACCGCGCGCAGCGCACTGATGAGTGATGCTCGTTTTTTTTGATTATTTGGAAATAATAATTACCTTTGCCGCTGCTTTGATACGGAATAACGGTCGAAGCGCTTAACTAACAAAATGAATAATAGTAAAACAACTGTCTTATGATTCAGTATGTATTAGAAAAAAACCTCCTCACAGAGGATCAACCGAACGACTTCCGGGCACGTCCGGTAAATGTACGTTCGATGACAGAAGACGATCTGGCCGACGAAATAGCTGACGCCAATGTAGGTATCAGCAAAGCGGAAGCCCTTGCCCTGCTGGAAGCACAGGCGATGATCGAGAAACGGTGGATCGCCGCAGGGCATGCCATCAACCTGCGGCTGGTACACCTGCATCCGAGCATTCCGGGGAACTACGAAAGGGGACATCATCCGACGAATGCCGTGATTCGCGTAACGCCGTCGAAGGAAGTAACCGAGCTGGCGAAGACGATACCGCTACAGGTAGTCGAAGCAGGAAGCGTAATAAGAGTCGACTCGGTGTTTGACGTAAAAACGGGTACGATGGACGAAAAGGTAACCCGCGGGGGCACCCTGAAAATTGCAGGTCACCATCTGAAAATCGTCGGCGGCACCCATGGCCCGGGAAGCATTGTATTCGTCAGCCGCACGACGGTGGGCACCGAATACGTGGTACCGGCAGTGGATATTGTCACCAACAACCCCTCGGAGCTGATCGTCGTGATCCCTGCCACTATGGTGGCCGACGAAAAAGTAGTGATCAGAATAACGACCTACTATTCGGGCACTATTGCAGCGCCACTGAAAACCGCCCATACGATGACGTATGAACAGGAGTTGACCGTGGTTTGACAAAATTTGTGGTTCTAAATTTTTTTTTCAGGGGATGCAGCAATGTATCCCCTGTTTTTTATGCTAACCGGCTGACTCTGCAGGAGTTTTACGATCGCCGGCAGGCGCCTGTCCTGACTGCAGATTTCTAATCCGATCCGAACCTTCTATAGGATCCGATCCGATAAAAACGAAGAGTTGGAGGTTGAAAGTGGAGAGTTATTATTGCCGTCGGCTAAAGCCGACGGACGTCATTGCGACAATTTGAAATGCACCCTGCCATTCACCCCGTTTTGCTATATCTTTTTTTTTGTCTACATTTGCACCTCAAAATGATGACAGTTTCAAGACTATGCTAATTTTCAGAGATACCAATTTGAATACCCTCCGGCAAACTGATACGTATTGCCTGACGGCGCAAGTGGACGCAACCGGCTTGTCGTATGCCGTGCTCGACGAGCAGGGTATTTGCAGGCTGGTGCAAACCCATCCGTTTTCTCTGATGACCTCGTACAACGATTTGGCGCAGAAACTCAATACGGTATTCCGCGAAGATGAATGGCTGACGAAGACCTATCGCGCCAGCCGCTGGTCGTTTCCATCGAACAAAGCGATGCTTATCCCCGAAAGTTTATTTGATGCGGAGAAACTGTGTGCGTGCCTCCGGTATGCCGTACCGTTAGACGAATTAGACGAAATCCATTATCAGCATCTGCCGGCGTACGAGGCGGTATTCGTGTTTGCAGCGCCGAGTCCGCCGGTCAATGAGATTTTAAAATGCCAGCCGGAAGCGCAGTTTATTCATCCGCAGAAGCAACTGCTGTCGCTGCTCGCGGCACAGGAAGGCGACAACCGGATAGCGCTCCACATGTCCCGCGAGTTGGTCGGCATAGCTATATTTGTCGAAAATAAACTGGCGCTAAGCAATACCTGCCCGGTCATAGCCTTTACCGATGCGCTGTACAACCTGCTGATGGCGCTACGCGCATTCCATTTGACGCAGGACAGTTTTACGCTCTATTATACGGGGCAGGTCGACGATGCCGATGAGGAATTGCTGCGTCGGTATTTTCCTAATCTTCGTTGCTTGTACAACAATCACAATTATATTCAGATGGGGCGGTCTCGCGCCATCATGTATCACCTTCTTACGGAAAGTTTATGCGAATAATCAGTGGAACATGCCGCGGCAAAATCATTATGCCGCCAAGAGATTTTCATGCTCGTCCGACAACCGATTTTGCCAAAGAAAGTTTATTTAATATTCTGGCCAACCGCTATGATTTCAGCAGCATCCGCGCATTGGATTTGTTTGCCGGCTCGGGGAGCATCGGGTTTGAATTGGCCTCGCGTGGCTGCCCGCATATTGAAGCGGTGGAGATGAACGCGAAACTGGCTGCCTTTATCAAGAAAACGGCTGCAGAATTAGGCTTTGACCAATTGCATGCCATCCGGCTAAATGTATTCGATTTTCTGGAAATATGCACGGCCGAGTACGATCTGATTTTTGCCGACCCGCCTTTCAGCATGTCCGGTGTTGACACGCTTCCCCCACGTCTGATAGGAAAGATACTGAAACCGGGCGGATGCGTAGTGTTGGAGCACGCCGCCCACTATGACTTCAGAGTTGTTCCATATTATATGGAGCGCCGGCAGTATGGGGCTGTTCACTTTAGTTTTTTTGTTAAACCATAATTGATATAGCAATCAGCGACTATGTACATGATGCAATATCTGTTTACCGGCTTTTTGCTACTTGTGGCGAGCGCCGGTTTTTCACAGCAGGCAGGCAAGATGACGCGCGAAGAATATATTGAGCGCTACAAGGATTTGGCAGTAAAACAAATGAAAGAATCGGGCATTCCGGCCAGTATTACGCTGGCGCAGGGGTGTCTGGAGTCGGGCAACGGCAACAGCCGTCTGAGCGTAGAGGGCAATAACCATTTTGGTATCAAATGCCACAGTTCATGGGCGGGCGAGTACATTTACCACGACGACGATGCACTGCAGGAATGCTTTCGGAAATACACTTCGGCCGAAGGTTCGTACAACGACCATTCCGACTTTCTGCGTTACCGTGACCGCTATAAATTTCTGTTCGACCTGCCGCCGACCGACTACAAAGCATGGGCGCACGGGTTGAAAAAGGCCGGCTACGCCACCAATCCGCAGTATGCGGAACAACTTATTAAAATCATTGAAGATTACCGGCTTTATCAGTACGATACCGGTACGCCGGTGGACGTGCCGCCGCCCTCAATGATAGAACAGCCCAAGCGAGCAGATGCATCGGGCAAACGGCATCTGGTGATCATTAACCGCGACCTGTTTGAACGGAACGGCGCGACGTACATATTGACGCGCACCAACGATACCTACGAACTGATAGCCAACGAATACAACATCAAACTCAAACGCCTGCTGGCATACAACGACGAGCCGGACGACCGCTTGCTGGAGAAAGGACAGGTGGTCTATCTTTCAAAAAAGCAAAGCAAAGCGGATAAATTACTGCCGGTACATATCGCCAACGACAACGAAACCCTTTGGCAAATTGCACAGCGCTACGCCGTGCGCCTGAAGTCGATAGAAAAATATAACAACATGCAGAACGGACGACAACCGGAGGAAGGACAGGAGATTTATTTGCGGAATAAGATGAGTAGATGACTTTGAATTTCTGATATTCGATATTCGCACCGATTAATCATATTTACCTAAACGCCACCATCCAATTTAAAGGATTGACAACGACAGGATGATCGAAAAAAGACACTACTTTACAATCGATAAACCGATAGAGCGTGCGGCGCTGGTCGGCATTATTACCCCGCAGCAGGATGAGCGGCAGTCGGCGGAATACCTCGAAGAGCTGGCGTTTCTGACGGAAACGGCAGGTATCGCGCCCGATAAGCGGTTTACGCAACGCCTCCCATACGCACACCCGAAAACCTATATCGGGTCGGGGAAATTGCAGGAGATTGCCGGGTATGTCGCAGAGCGGGAAATCAAAACCGTTATTTTTGATGATGAACTTACTCCCTCACAATTGCGGAACATTGAGCGGGCGCTGGAGTGTAGCGTACTCGACCGCACGGCGCTTATCCTGACGATTTTTGCCCAACGCGCCAAAACCGCTTACGCGAAAACGCAGGTCGAATTAGCCCAATACCAGTATCTCCTGCCGCGCCTGACCCGACTATGGACGCACTTGGAACGGCAACGCGGCGGCGGTATTACCATGCGTGGCCCCGGCGAAACGCAAATCGAAACCGACCGCCGGATTGTGCTCACGAAGATTGCACAACTGAAAGAACAGTTGAAAAAAATCGACCGTCAAATGGCGGCGCAACGCAGCAACCGCGGACAGACCGTGCGGCTGGCGCTCGTCGGCTATACCAACGTAGGCAAAAGCACCATCATGAACCTGCTGGCCAAAAGCGATGTGTTTGCCGAAAACAAACTCTTTGCCACGCTCGATACGACGGTGCGGAAGGTCGTCATCAACACCGTCCCCTTCCTGCTGAGCGACACCGTTGGGTTTATCCGCAAGCTGCCGCACCAGTTAGTCGAGTCGTTCAAAAGCACGCTCGACGAAGTGCGCGAAGCCGACATACTAATACATGTAGTCGATATTTCGCATCCGAACTTTGAGGAACAAATCAATGTAGTCAAACAAACCCTGCACGAAATTAACGCCGGCGACAAACCGACATACATGATTTTTAACAAAATCGACGCCTGCACATGGAGCGACCCCGACCCCTATGCCGTCTTGCCCGACGCTGCCCCCATCCGCCCCTCGCTCGCCGACCTGAAGAAAACATGGATGGACAAAGCGCACGCCCCTTCCATATTTATCTCGGCAAAAGAAAAAATCAATATTGACAGCCTGCGCGAAGACATTTGCCGCATGGTACAACTAACCATTAACCATTAACCATTAACCATTAACAATTAACCATTAATAATTATGAAATCATACCGCAAAGAACTTTGGTTCGACACCACTACACGACGGGCGTTTATCAACATCACTGCGCATGTCAACGCCTGCCTCAAAGAAAGCGGCATCCGGGAAGGACTCCTTTTAGTGAATGCCATGCACATTACCGCCAGCGTATTCATCAACGACGACGAAAGCGGCCTGCATCACGACATGGAAGCATGGCTGGAGCGGCTGGCGCCCGAAAAACCCCACAGCCAATACCGGCATAATACATACGAAGACAATGCCGACGCCCACCTGAAACGGTCGATCATGGGACGTGAAGTGGTAGTAGCCGTAACCGACGGGAAAATGGACTTTGGCCCGTGGGAACAAATCTTCTACGGAGAATTTGACGGAAAACGCAAAAAAAGAGTGCTTGTCAAAATTATCGGCGAGTAAACGTCCATGAGGCTAATGGTTGAGTAACCGCCTGCGTCGGAGGTATTATCCCTGTTATGGCAAGCCCTCCCTTCCGTAAATTCAAATAGTAAATGCACTTAAATTTTGAGTAGTTTAACACCTGTCAGATACCGGGCGGTTTTTTTCGCTTTTTTATACTGTTCTTTGGTTGATCTTTAGAAAAAGCATACCTTTGTCATCGCTTCTTTGACATCCGTGATTTTTGATTAAATTAGTGATTTAATCAAAAACTGCAAAGTGTAACGATTGAAAAAGAAATAAATAAATTAATAAAATAACATAACGATGAAAAAATTGTTTTTAGCAGCTGTTTTAGCCCTGACCGTATTGAACGCA
>JAIRKX010000112.1 GCA_031259805.1 Prevotellaceae bacterium
TACCCTCATCTCATGAAGGTTTGCCTATCTCTCTGCTGGAAGCAATGAGTTATCGTCTTCCTGTGATTGCAAGCAATATTCCGGCAAATCTGGAAATCGGACTGCTTTCGGAATGTTATTTTCAAGTAGGCAATGTGCAGGAATTAGCGGAGCGTTTAAATAAGGCAATAGATGAATCGGTGCAACCAATTAATTATGATATGAAAAAATATGATTGGAATGAAATAGCAAAACAGGTATCTGATGTGTATAATATGATGAATTGCGACGTTAATCGAATCGACATGACTCAGTATATTAAAAGATAAAAATAGATGAACCCATTTACAGTATTAACTTTTATCACTGCGGGTGTCAGTATTCTGGCTTTTTGGAACAGGCGCCTTTTGAATAACCTGCTGCTGTATCCCTATATAATGGTGCGAAAGAACCAGTGGTACAGGATTATCTCCCATGCGTTTATTCATGCGGACTGGATGCACCTGCTCTTTAATATGATTGCTTTATGGTCGTTTGGGGAGTTTGTTTTTCATGTATTAGCAGGCATGACGGCTTCTCCCGTGCTGCATGCTATGACTCTGTATTTTACAGCTATATTATTTTCTTCGCTTCCCGATATAGTGAAAAAACGGAATAGTCCGGATTATGCCAGTCTGGGGGCATCGGGTGCGGTATCGGCGGTGGTTTTCTTTGCTATACTGGCAGATCCGTGGATGATGCTGTATGTATTTTTCATTCCTTGTCCCGGCATTCTATTCGGCATTGTATATCTACTCTATTCCAACTATATGAGCAAAAGGGGCGGCGACATCATCAATCATAGCGCGCATCTGTACGGGGCGGTTTGGGGATTATTATACCCGATATTTGTACACCCGGGCATTTATATGGATTTTATTTATAAGTTGCTGCATCCGAGCCTCTGGTGATTATCTTCTATTTTTAAACATTCAATTTATCGTCATTATGCAAAAGTTCGGTCGTTATAGAGCGGCGATTATCGCACTGATTATAACAGAAGATATGATTTCCCTCAATGTGTTGTTTTGGATATTGTTGTGCTGCTTTGATGCCAATGTGGAAAGCATTCCTTATAAATGGTTGCAAATATTGATTAATTTGGGCTACCTGATCAGTATAGCCATCGTCAAACTGGAAAGTGATTTCCGTCAATGGCGATTTAGCGACTTGTTGAGGACGAGTGTTTACCAGATCTTTATTGTTTCCATTGTAGTGATATGTTGCCTGTTTGCCTTAAAAATTTCCGAGGATATTTCTCGCCTGTTCATTGTGCTTTTTTTGGGTATTGCGTTTGTTACGATGACTGTCCTGCACCTGTTTACGCGGCAAATCCTGCGCGCTACTATCAACAGCGAAAGGCGGCGTGAGAGGGCGATTATTCTGGGCGCAGGGCCGGTAGGCCGGAAGCTTTATGCCGAACTGGCCCAGAATAAGTATCTTGGTATCCATGTGGACGGCCTCTTCGACGACGATACAACTAAAAATAAGGGAGATGTTTTGGGGACTGTCGAGCAGGCTAAAGAATATGCCATAGCCAATCGAGTGTCTAAAATCTATAGCACGCTCCCTATCTCGGCTAAAAATAAAATTATTGATTTCATGCATTTTTCGGAGCATAACATTATTCATTTTCACATTGTCCCGCAGATAGGGTACTACACGAATACCCCGGTGGTGCTCGAATATGCGGGCGATATGCCGATTTTTTCTATCCGGAAAGTGCCGCTGAATAACTGGCATAGCACGATGGTTAAGCGGGCGCTGGATATTCTCGTTTCGTTGGTGTTTTTAGTTGCATTTTTCCCGTTGATTTATATCATATTGGGAATACTTATTAAAATCAGTTCGCCGGGGCCGGTGTTTTTCACGCAGGAACGTACGGGTTTCAAAGGGAGAAAGTTTAAGTGTTATAAGTTCCGCAGTATGAAATGCAACAAAGAAGCTCATACCAAGCAAGCCAGCGCCGGGGACGACCGCAAAACGCGAATAGGCAACTTCATGCGCCGCACGAACCTCGACGAGCTGCCGCAATTTATCAATGTGTTCAAAGGCGACATGTCGCTTGTGGGGCCGCGTCCACATATGTTGTTGCATACTACGGAATATTCCCGGTTAATCAACCAGTATATGGTTCGGCATCTTATCAAGCCCGGCATTACCGGATGGGCGCAAATCAACGGCTTCAGGGGTGAAACAAATACGCTGGAGAAAATGGAAGGCCGCATCAGGAAAGATATTTGGTATATCGAAAACTGGTCGGTGCTGCTGGATCTGGAGATTATGGTAAAAACCCTGCTGCTTATGTTTAAAGGAGATAAGAAAGCCTATTAGTTGATTTTCGGGTTTTGACCGTTAGCTTTTAGAAAAAGGCTGTACTATTTGTAGTACAGCCTTTTTGTTTTGGGGGGGCTTCGGAGAGGGGGTAGAGTCAGGGCTGACGCATCTAATACATATAGGATGATGTGGCGATTCATTGCTCCGTCATTGCAAGAAGCCCCCACGCTACGCTCGGGGCAGGCTCTGCGACGAAGCGCGTCATTGCGAGGATGAAGTCCGAAGCAATCCGGAAAGGGCAAATGTGCTGGATTGCTTCGGGCTTCGCCCTCGCAAAGACGCGCTACGATAAGCCGGGTTTGCGACAATTTGAAATACACCCGTACAGAGTATCTGCGGGGGTAGCCATGCACCCTTCACACTTTTTTCGTATCTTTGTTCGCAGAAGAAGAAGCATTACTAATCCCTCGAAAAACAAACGATATGGACAGACACATTGGTATCCGAAAAGAAACAAAATCGTTGCGCGAATGCCGGGCGCCGATCACGCCGTATTTTGCCGAAAAATTAATGCGCCAAAACGACCTGTATTTCGTCATACAGCGGTCGGATAAACGGATATTCATGGATGTGGAATACGAGCACTGCGGCGTCGAGCTGGCCGATAACCTGCATGATTGCGACGTGATTTTCGGCATTAAGGAAATCCCGATGCACGAAATCGAATACGACAAAACGTACATCATTTTTTCGCATACGCATAAGGAACAACCATACAATATGCCGATGCTGCGGACGTTCATCGAGCGTCGCTGCACGCTGATCGACTACGAATGTATCCGCGACGAGCGTGGGCATCGTCTTGTGGCGTTCGGCTACTACGCCGGTCTGGCCGGCATGATTAATACCCTGTGGGCGCTGGGCGAGCGCTATAAACGGCAGGGTATCGCGACGCCCTTCACGCAACTGCAACAGGCATTCCGCTATAAAAGCCTGATCGCCGCCCGCCGCGAACTGAGGGCAATCGGCGAGGCAATCGCTACACGAGGAATTCCGGAAGAGATTGCGCCGCTGACGGTCGGTATCGTCGGACGGGGACGAGTGTCGAAGGGCGCACAGGAGATTATGAACCTGTTCCCCATTCAGGACATTGCTCCCGCCGACCTGCTTAAAATCGAGAAGAGCGGCAATTTTTCCAATAAAATTATTTACCGCGTGCTGTTTACCGAAAGCGACATCGCCGCGCCGTCGACCCCCGGACATCCGTTTGTACTGAAGGAATACTACAAGGCGGGACAGACGTATCGGAATATTTTCGAACGATACGTTGAATACCTGTCCGTCGTGGTCAACGGTATTTTCTGGCATGAAAAAATGCCGCGTCTGATTACATCCGATTACCTCGAACAACTGTTCCGCAACACGCCGCACCCGAAGCTGACCGTCGTCGGTGATATTACCTGCGACCCCTGCGGATCGATTGAGTTTACGCACCGAGCGACCGACGTCGAACATCCTATCTTCATCTACAACCCGCTGACACGCCTGCCGGTGACCGGCTTCGACGGCGAAGGTATCGCAGTGATGGCTGTCGACATCTTACCCAGCGAACTGCCGCGCGACGCCTCCAACAGCTTCTCGGAACTGCTCGAAGAGTTCGTCGTCCCTATTGCTATGGCCGACTATACCAAACCCTACGAGGAACTCCCTCTCCCCTACCCTGTCAAAAAAGCAGTCATCGTGCTGGCAGGGAAGCTGACGCCGAAGTATGCATATTTGGAGAAAGCCTGCAATCTGCATACTTATTGACCGGCTTATTGGTTTATTGATTTATTGGGCAAATCAACAAATAAGCAAATCAATAAATCCCGAAAAAATCACTACATTTGTAACTATGAAAAGATATTGTTGTATCCTGTTATTTTCTTGTTTGGCGGTCTTTTCCGGCGGGGCGCAGGTGTGCCAAACACAAGGGGAAATAATTCGCGCCGTATCGGTCAATGCCGCAGGATACCCCGAAATCACTTGGGATGCCTCCGCAAGCTACTACCCAACCGCTGTGGGCTACATTGTTTACGATTATTTAGGAGGCGCCGCCTGCTCGAATTATATCGGCGAAGTGAGCTTGGGTATAGGGACATTTACACATACCGCGGCCACAATCCCGCTCACCGGGCCACGTACCTATACGATGGCTATTAAAACCACCACCACGCCGATGCCCCTGACACGCCAACATGCATACCCTTTCCTGCAGGCAACGTACGACAGCTGCACCTATGCCATTACGATGCAATGGACGCCCTACGAAGGATGGGACGGAACGACGACCTATAAAATCATCGGCGGCACGCAGGGCGACCCGCCGATGACATGGACGACCGGCCACACGGCCACAAGCTATACGATAAGCAACGTCCCCGACAATGTATTCTACGACCTGTACGTAGTTGCCGTCCACCCGACCGACGCGACCATTACCGCTACATCCAACCGCGTAACCGTCGATACGAAAACCTCGCAGCGCCCCCTTACCATGCTGATTTCGGCAATCGAATACGTGGATAACGCCGTCGCGTTGCAGTTTGCCATCGACCCGGCGACGCGCCTTTCGACCTTCCACCTGACCCGCAGCAGCAACTGGTCCGACGGCTATACCGTTATTCATACCTTCTCCGATAAAACGTTGACGACCTACACCGACACTCCGGTCGACACGCGCTACTACTACCGCCTGACCGCCGAAAACTATTGCCGGATGGAAGCCGTGCAGGGAAGCATTCTACAAAATATCCCCATGACCATGGAAGCCCGCGAGGGAGCATGGCTGCTGACGTGGTATCCGGGAAATGATTACTCATTGATCAACTATATAATCATGAATCCGCCCTACACCCTGAAACGCCTGCAGCCGCAGCCGGCCACGCTGCTCAGTCAGGCGCCCGATACGACGTACACAGACGCTATTGATTTGTCGAATCCGGCGCTGCTGTACTGCTACCGTGTCGAAGGCGAAGTCTGGGGCGGGGTGAGCGCAACGGAAGTATGCCAGACCTACCGTCCGCAAATGGATATGCCCGATGCCATCGACCCGAAAAGCCTGCTGACGAACCCTGCCACCGGACGGCAACGGAATCAGTTCGGGCCAATCGTGTACGCCAGCCCAACGTCCTACCGCTACAAAATGGAAATATATACCCGCAACGGCGATCTCATAGCGTCGATAGAGAAAAACGAATCCGATTCGCCATTAGACAAATCGTGGACAGGCATGAACCGCCACGGCGCTCCGGTACAGGAAGGCCTTTACCTCTATAATGTGCAGGTAACTTACGCCGACGGCCAAACCGATATACGCACAGGAAGCGTAACGGTGATCTATGAATAATGGTTAATAGTGCAGGGCATCTAAGCAAATCAACAATAAACCATGCAAACAGAAGACGACAGGCAACTTATTCAACGGGAGTTCGACGAATTGCTGGAGGTATGCAGGCGACGCAGTCCGAATGAGGATGAATTGCGTGTCATCTGCGAGGCGTTTGAACTGGCTAACGAAGCGCATCGGGGCGTACGGCGTAAGTCGGGTGAGCCGTATATTACCCATCCCATTGCCGTCGCCAAGATTGTGGTTAACGACATCGGGCTTGGCTACAAATCGGTCAGCGCCGCGCTGCTGCACGATGTAGTGGAAGATACGCCCTATACGATTAGCGATGTCCGGCGACTGTTCGGCGACAAAATCGCCGAGTTGGTCGACGGGCTGACGAAGATCGACAACGTCGCCATGTCAGGCTCTGACCAGGCAGCCAACTTCAAACATATCCTGCTTACCCTGAACAACGACATTCGTGTCGTGCTGATCAAACTGGCCGACCGCCTGCATAACATGCGCACGTTGGCTTCGATGCCCGAACATAAACGGTCGAAGATTACGGGCGAAACGATGTACATCTACGTCCCGCTGGCCTTGCGGCTGGGGCTGTATTCCATCAAAACAGAACTCGAAAACATCTGGCTGCAGTTCACACTGCCCGACGAATACCAGCGCATCAAAGCCAAACTCGACGAGACCGAGCATTCGCGCAGCAACTACATCGAAGTATTTACACAACCTATCAGCGAACGGCTGCACCGGCGCGGCGTCCATTTCGAGATGATCAGTCGTACCAAATCGGTGTACTCGATATGGCGAAAAATGCGCGCGAAAGGCGTGCCGTTTGAAGAAGTATACGATCTGTTTGCCGTGCGCATCATCTTCGACCCGTGGCCCGACCTCTCGGAAGTGTCGCAATGTTACGAAATCCACAGCCTCATCAGCCAAATATATAAAGCCATCCCCGGACGCACACGCAACTGGGCGACAAACCCCAAAGCTAATAGCTACGAAGCCTTGCACGAAACCTTCATGGGGCAGCAAGGTATAGCTGTAGAAGTACAAATACGCTCGCGACGCATGGACGACATCGCCAAACGCGGTGTCGCGGCGCATTGGCGCTACAAAACCAACGACTCGCAGGAAAGCGAAATCGACAAATGGCTGGAGCAAATCCGCTCGGTGCTGGAAAACCCTGACATCGACGCGGCGGAGTTCCTCGACCGAATGCACGCAGGTTTGACTACGTCCGACATCTATATTTTTACTCCGAAAGGCGACGCGAAGCTGATGCCCAAAGGTGCGACCGTCCTCGACTTTGCCTACTGCGTCCATTCCGGCATCGGCAACAAAGCGATTGCCGGGAAGATCAACCACCAGTTAGGCTCGCTGAATCAGACGCTACGGAACGGCGATCAGGTCGAAATCATCACCGCCGAATCGCAAATACCGCTACGGGAATGGCTGGATATCGTCATTACGCCCCGTGCCAAATCGCTCATCAACGAAGCCCTGAAACTCGATGCCAAAAACCGCAACCAGAACGGACGCGAGCTCATCGAGCAACACCTCCACCGGCTGGGCATACAGCCGCAGATGCGCGTCTTTCGCAAACTGGCGCAGAACTACGGCGTCAATAACAAGGAAGAACTTTTTAGCAAAGCGGCGGCGGGACTGCTCGACCTGTCGGTGATCGAAAAGAAATTAAAAGATAACAAAGAGAGCCGATCGGTAACCTACTGGGGCATTACCCTCAAACTCCCACGAATCATCGCCGGCAGCAACGAACCGAAAACGCCCGACGACGACGATAAAAACAACGACGCCCCTGCCAAACTCCTCCCCGCCCCTATCGACAAAAAGAAACCCTATATTCTGGGTGAAAATGTCGTCGACAAAACCCTTTCGTTTAACATCGCCGAATGCTGCAAACCCATACCGGGCGACGACGTCATCGGATTCATCGACGAAGACAAAGTGCATGTAACCGTGCATAACAAAAACTGCGACGAAGCCATACGGCTGGCGGCACAGCATGGCGACCGCATCATCAAAGCCAGCTGGAGCAAACAAATACAAAAATCCTTCCTCTCGCGTATCGAAATGCGTGGCATCGACCGCATCGGAATCCTGCGCGACCTGACCGACATCATCACCGGACGCCTCTCGGTCAACATCCGCAAACTATTTATCCAAAGCCACGACAGCATCTTCGAGGGATACATCGACGTCTATGTCCACGACCGCAAAGACCTCGAAAAACTATTGGCCGAAGTGAAGGCCACCAAAGGTATCGAATATGCCAAACGTGCCGAAAAAATCACAGACTAACGATGAAACGGATGAAGCGATGAAAAACGCTGTTTTTCCACCCTGAACCCTATTTTCCGACACATGTGTCAATATTCAACAGTCAATTTATATGATCTCTTTCTTAGATGAATTAAGCGCGGTGCAGCGTGAGGCGACCGTGAATTATCAAGGACCGGCGCTAATTATCGCCGGCGCAGGCTCGGGCAAGACGCGGGTGCTCACCTATCGCATTGCCTACACCCTGCAACAGGGCGTGCCGCCGTATACGATACTGGCGCTCACGTTTACCAACAAAGCCGCGCGCGAAATGACCGAACGCATCGGCGCGCTGATCGGTGCGGACACGGCGCGGCGCTTGTGGATGGGCACTTTCCACTCGATTTTTGCCCGTATCCTCCGACGCGAGGCCGCGCATCTGGACTATCCCTCGTCGTTCAGTATTTACGACGCCACCGACACCAAAAGCCTCCTCAAAGCCTGCATCAAAGAATTGCAGCTCGACGAACAGTATTATAAGGTCAGCGTAGTCGCCGGCCGTATCTCGATGGCCAAAAACCATCTCATCCGTCCGAACGAATACGCCGCCAACCCGCAGACTCAGAAAATCGACCGCGCATGTGGCCTGCCTTACCTGTACGAAATATACCGCCTCTATACACGCAAGTGCAAACAGGCCGGCGCGATGGATTTTGACGACCTCCTGCTGAACACCAATGTCCTTTTCCGCGATTTCCCCGACGTGCTGGCGTATTACCGCAATCTGTTCCGCTATATTCTGGTCGACGAGTATCAGGATACGAATTATGCACAATATATTATTATCAAACGGCTGTCGCAGACCATGCGCAACCTGTGTGTCGTGGGCGACGATGCGCAAAGTATTTATTCGTTCCGCGGAGCGAGGATCGAAAACATTCTGAATTTCCGCAACGACTATCCCGATTATCGCGAATACCGGCTGGAAGAAAATTACCGCTCGACGCAAACGATTGTCAATGCCGCCAACGACCTGATCGGGAAAAACCACCGGCAACTGAAGAAAACATGCTTCTCGAACGGCGCAACAGGCGAAAAAATCGGCGTCATCAGCGCATTCACCGATCAGGAAGAAAGCTTTCGGATCGCCTCATCGGTAGCCGCGACAGTGCACAACCATCACGTGCCATACAGCGAATTTGCCGTGCTCTACCGCACCAACGCCCAGTC
>JAIRKX010000140.1 GCA_031259805.1 Prevotellaceae bacterium
GGAGTTAAGGTCGGCACGGACGGAACAGCATGGACGGTAACGGTTATTGTAGTCGTATCGGATATACATTCATCGGCGCTAAAGGCCGTTACGGTAATGCTGTGCATACCGGGAGTCAAGGTTACAGGCGTGGTATACTGCCCGCTCGTTATTACGGATACCGTTCCGTCTATCAACCACCGGTATTCAGCCGCATTAATGGATTCCGCTTTGAGCGTTACACTGTCGCCTTCGCAGAAGTCGAGACGGCCACTCGTCGTCCATACATTCGGTTTTGTCGGGCGGGGATTCACGACTACCCGCACATCCTGCGTGAGGGCACAGCCGAAAGCGCTCAATGTATAGCGATACGTTACCGTAACCGGCACGTTGAGCATATTGATTAATACTTCAGAGACGTCGCCCGAGCCGGCATTGGATGTCTGCCCGTTTGCATCAATAATGCCCGTAGCCGGCAGGCGTTGCCACAAGAGGGCTGCGTTCTGTGCGACGACAGTCGGTGTGTAGGTGAATGTTTCGTGGCTGCAAATAGTCAGCGCCATGGAAGAGGTCAGGGACAGTTGAGGCTGCACTTTTACTATCAACTGCGCGGTGGTTTGGCACCCTCCTAATGTCGTATATATTTCATAGGTAACTTCAACGGGCTGCGCAGTAGTATTGATCAGTATTTCCTGAACAGAGCCTGTACCCGACGCCGGCGCGCCGTTGTTGATTCCAGGTATGCTCGCGCGCGACCATGACATGCCGGCGCCCTGCGGGATTGCCGGCTCGTAGCGATAGGTTTCGCCGGAGCAGATGGAGTCGGGAATGATGCCGTATACCTGAATATCGTCAAGCCATAAAATATCCTTAAAATTGGACGTGTGCCGGAAGGCAATATAGACCGTCTGTCCGGCGTAGGCGTCAAGAGCCACTTCATGGCTCGTCCATTCGGGTTCTTCGTCGGTGATGGTAACTAACAGGGTACCGCTGCTAAAATCGGATACATTCTGACCGGTAGTCGAAATATAAACTTCATAGCTTTCGCGATAGGCGAAGTCATTCGATCCGGCACGCCATGCCAGCCGCGCATTGATAGAAAGGTCAACAGCCGGCGTAACTAACCACCTGTCTACCGGAAATGGCGGAGACAGTACATACGAATTACTCAGAGCGGCATTATTGCCGTCCAGCATGACGGTTACCTGCCATCTTTCGCCGTAGTCGGCAAAGATGCTGTATGGCCAGCCCTGTAACGCGGCTTCACTGGCTACCCATTGGCCATCGAGGTTATGCGTAACATAGTCGCTCCGGAGCGGCGGGTCAAAGTTTTCGTTGAAGAGTAAGACCTGCGTATTGGCAAGGCATTTGGTGGTTGTAGCGCGGGTATTGTCGGACGGTGTGGGGTCGCCGGTTGTATCGGCGGTGGCCGTAATCGTATGGCTGCCGGGCGCCGAGAGGTTCACCCTCTCAAAGACAATCACCCGTTCTTCCAGACTCCCCAGCGAAAGGGTTCGTTGGTAGTCGACACAATTGGCCGTCAGGGTAACGACAGCATTGTTTACGGGTTGCCCGCCTATATTCTTAACGGTTACCCTGACGGATTCGTTTTCGGTCAGGGTGCCGATAGGCGGAGCGGCGACGTTTGTAATGCGCAGGTCGCGCGCCGGCGGCACTACGCAGACGATGTCGGCTTCCCAGCCCGGGGCGGCGACGGCTCTGTTTTTACTAAAGACGAAGGTAAGCGCGCCGTCGGAGCTTTCGGAACGGAAGGTAAGCGGCATTTGTGCATTCATATCGCCGCACAGCGCGGCAATCAGATGCGCAGGGTCGGCGACCGCACCGTCATATACATACAGGGTATCGCCTCCTGCCGCCACGATTATACCGTACCATTCCGGGCGGGTATAGCTGCCGGGCAGGCTTAGCGAAAGGCTGGTAAATATGGCCTGCATCCGTTCGTTGGAGGTTTCCGGGAAGAAGGTTATAGTTTGGAATTCCCTGTAGTGCGGATTCTGGCTGGCGGTATAATTGCCCGTACCGCCGTCGTCGTAGAATTTAAGGCCGCAGCCGGTAACCGGCGAGCCGGTGCCTATAGTGGCTGTTGTGTCGGTATTGACGACTGTTTTCGTCAGGGTGTCGTTTTCGGCATAGCCATCGCCCGGAAGGGTTACGAATGCTTTTACCTGATACGACTGTACGGCCGACAGGTCGAGCGTAGCGGCGAAGGTATACTGGTAGGTGGCCGACGGCGCAATGTCTACTGTTATCGGTTCGGTCGCTATGAGCGCGCCGTCTAACGTTACGCCGACGGTCAGGCCGGAGGTTGACAGGATGGGTTGGACGCCTTTGTTCCTGATGATAATCGACACCGGCTCCTGTACGTTGAGGCTGGCGCCTGTTTCCGGTTTGACGATGGCTTCTACCGACGCATCAATGTCGAACAGTTGTTCAATCCGGATATTGTCGATTGACACCTGATGGGTGTAATTGCCTTCATACCGGAAGCCGATGTAGATGCGTTCTCCTGCGTAGGCGGTTATCGGTATTTTGACTTCTACCCATTCGTGGTGCGTTGGCGTACCGGCAGGTGTCCACAGTTGTGTCGTAAAATCGGTAGCGGCGTCATTGCCGGTGGTCGATACCCACACGCTGTTTTTTCCATAGACGGCTCCTCCAAATTCGTCTTCCGTGTGGTTTCGCGTCCAGAACGAGAGTTCATACGAGCCGGCGGCGGGAAGCACGATTGGGGGCGTAACGAGCCAGTCGTTGTAATTTCCGTTGCCCCACATATGATGGGCTGCGCCTGTGCCGAATACAAATTCCGGTTCTTCCGCTAACAGGACACGCCGCCAGAGGGTATTTCCGGCGCCCGGGTATTGTGCTGTCCAGCATGCGGGGAGGGCATAGCCCGTATTGGTTTCAAAGTCTTCGAGCCAGGGGAAGGTAAACACCGTGCCGCAAATCGACGAGGTAACCGTAGCGCTATTGCCGTCGCTATTGGCGCCATAGATTACATAGGTAGCCGAGGTCAGGGAGGTATTATCCGTCCACGACGCGGGCTGGCCGATAGCGGCGGTAGCGTCGTAGTTGTACACGATCGTACCGTTGCGCTCAATATAAATATGCAGGTCTGTCAGCGGGGCGCCGGAGGCCGTGAGAGCGGGGTTAGTCCATGTCAGCTCGACCGTCGTCGGCGTGCGCTGCGTCGCTATAAAGGACTCCGGCGCTGCCGGCGTATCGGGCAGTTTATAGATGGATATATCGTCGATAGCCCAACGGTGCGCATTATTCCCCTCGTACAAAAAGGCAAGGTAGATCGTTTGTCCGGCATAAGCCGATAAATTCAGTTTTACTTCATTGTAAATATTCACTACAATTTGAGGATCCGGCGTCCATATTTCAGTAAAATCGGCTGTAGAGGTGCCGCCGGTGGATATCAACAGACTGCTTTTGCCATACTGATAATAAGTAGGATCCATAAATCTTGTCCAGAACGATAGTTCATATATTCCTGTAGCCGGAATTTGCACAGGACGGGAAATAAGCGTGTCTTTTGTAGAAGAGAAATAGGAATGGTATGCCGCTCCTGTTCCGCTATGAACATCGTATCCTCCCGTCCGCGTCCATGTTGCACGGTTGCCGACATTCTGCCAGCAGGTGGGTGGAAAAGCAGCGCCTTCGAACCCTTCCGTCCACGGGAATACGGTAACCGGGTCGGCGCAGGTTTGCAGGGTGAAATTTGCGCCGGCGGCCATGCAGGATTGACCGACGCCATTGTTAGATGTAATAGTCCATGAGTATTGATCGGATGCGGGAGACGAAATAGGAATGGTAACAGAACTACCGAAGATAGGGGGAGACGTGTAAAAAAGAGTACTATTGCGGAACAGCTCAATTTGATAGTATACCGCACTGCCTTCCCATGAGAATGTGGCCTCGCCTATACCCGGATTCACCTGCAGGCTGGAGGCATGGCCGCAATCGTCGGTGGCAAACAGCAGGCGGAGGGCCGCCGCACCGTAGTCGACGGGCACCATCTCCAGCGTGTTGCTGGCAGTTGCTTTGGAGTACAATTTTTTGGTGGCGTTGCCGTCAAATACCAGCGGCGTGCTGCGGGTGGTTCCTTGGTGTGCATTTGTTGGCTGTTGGGCGATATAATCGCTCCGGGGGGTGTGGAGGGTGGGCTTTACGCCCACGCTCCTCCAGCCGGATCCGGCTGCGCCGGCCGCTTTCACGTTGCCGGTTCGCTCTACTACCGGCGCAGTTTCGACGGTCGTAGCGTTCGTCAGGCGGTAGACCGCTATGGTGTATGTTGTCGCTGAGTTGGCCGTTCCCAGCGCCACCATCGCGGCCTTGAGCGTATCGGGGGCGGTCAGGTGGTAGACAACACCCTGCATGTAGCCCGACACGGAGGATAGAGGGATATACGTAAAGTTTGCAATACTGTCCAGCGCATAGAGGTTGCGGGTGCCTGTAAAGACGTACTCAAAGGCATTGAATCTTTCATCATCTTCCGTGCCGTCGGCGGTAACGGTGGCTGTAACGGTGTTAGCGCCTTCGACAACGGTAATGGGCAAGGTCATTTCGCTCGTAGTAGCGCCCGTATCCAGCGTAGCTACCGGCGTCGACGATCCCTGCGGGATGCCGTTTACGGTAGCCGACAGGATGACGTTGGTGCGGGCGGCGATGCCCACATTCTGCGCCTTAGCCGCAACGGACGTAAGCTGCGACACGGGGATGTTCGAATAGGGAACGGTCGGGTAGACCGGCAGTATCTTCAATGCATTGGCTGACGGCGTCACCACCTTTACGTCGTCAATCACCCACACGTGGGCGCCAGTTCCCTGATACCTGAATGCAATATAAATCGTATCCTCGGCGTAATCCGACAGGTCGATTATCACCTCCTCCCATGTATTTCCGATTACGGGCTGAGGCGTCCATATTTCGGTAAAATCGGCGGGATCGGCGCTGGTTGTGGAAATACACACACTGCTTCGACCATTACCCTGAAAATAATAAGTCACGTCTCTCGTCATAGTCCAGAACGACAGTTCAGCGCCGGCCGCGGGAATTACAAGGCGTTTGGTAATTAAATAGTCGATGCCGGTGGCTCCACTAAAATTTCGGAAGGCTGACTGTGCGCCCGAATGGCGATACGTATAATTTATAGACCAATTTGTCGTACCAGTTGTTGCAACTCTTGTCCATCCGTCGGGCGGAACAGCGCCTTCAAAGCCTTCATTCAGTAAAACGGTTTGCGCCTGCAGCGCCGTAATGGCGGCAATGCAGACCAGCATAGTAGTTAGTAGTTTCTTTATCATAGCAGGTTTATTGAATATAAATAAATAATAATTTTTGATTATAATTAAAAAACGTACAAATATACATCTTTTTTTGAATATTTGCTTTAAAGTATTTTTTTTATGTCCCCATCGTTTAGAATCTAAATAGTCGGAATCGGAGTGTATTCCGAATATTTAAGTGTTAAATGTTCGGAATCGGGGTGTATTCCGAATATTTAAGTGTGAAATAGTCGGAGTTACGGGTTGATTCTGTCTATTTAGAATCTAAATAGTCGGAGTTACGGGTTGATTCTGTCTATTTAGAATCTAAATAGTCGGAGTCAGGGTGTGATTCCGACTATTTAAGTGTGAAATGTTCGGAATCGGGGTGTATTCCGAACTTTTGACGGTTAAAAGTTCAGAATCGGGGGTACCTCTTACCGGATAATCTTCAGTGCGCGGCTATCGGTTACTTTTTCGCAATAGCGGCAGGTGAGGAGGATTCCGTGCTCGTTCGTATGGGTGGTGAAGCGGGTGGGGATGGGCTGGTGGTTGGTTACGCATTGCGGATTGACGCATTTGGCAATGCCGGTAAGGGTTTCGGGGATGGAGACGCGGCGTTTTTCCACGACTTGGTAATCGCGGATGATATTCAGTTTCGCTTGCGGAGCGATGAGGGCAATGCGGTTGATGTCGTCGTCTTCAAAAAAACAGTCGGCGATTTTGATGATGGCTTTCGTGCCTAATTTTTTACTTTCGAGGTTCATGCCGAATGTAAGCTGGTTGGTGTAGCCGGCCAATCCCAAAATTTCGATGACCTTGAAGAGTTGGTTCGACGGTACATGGTCAATCACTGTGCCGTTTTTGATGGCTGTTACTTTAAATTCTTTCTTTTCCATAATGCGGTGTGTTTTGTTCGTAGCCGTCGTCAATCGCATCCTAATACGTAGGCGAAGATGGCCATGCGGACAAACATGCCGTTACGCGCCTGTTCAAAGTAATAGGCGTGGTGTGTGTCGTCTACATCGGCGTTGATTTCGTTGACGCGCGGCAGGGGGTGCAGGATTTTCATATTGGGTCGGGCGCCGGCCAGCATCGCTTTTTTCAGGGAATAGACGTCTTTCACTTTTTCGTATTCTATCGGGTCTTGAAAGCGTTCGCGCTGCACGCGGGTCATGTAGAGAATATCGGCGTCGGCCATGTTGCCTGCCAGATCGGTATGTTCTTCAAAGGCCAGCCCGCGGTCGGTCAGGTAGGATTTATATTCGTCGGGCATTTGCAGTTCCGGCGGCGCGATGAATTTAAATCGGGCATTGAATAGCGACAGGGCTTGCAGCAGCGAATGTACGGTGCGCCCGTACTTCAGGTCGCCGATCATCGTAATGCGGATGTCATCCAGCCGGCCTTGCGTTTTTTGAATGGAATACAGGTCGAGCAGGGTTTGCGAGGGGTGTTGGTTTGCGCCGTCGCCGGCATTGATAACCGGCACACTGGCTACCTCCGACGCATAGCGTGCACTCCCTTCGAGCGGATGCCGCATGACAATCAGGTCGACGTAGTTGGCGACCATCGTAATCGTGTCTTTCAGCGTTTCGCCTTTGCTGACGCTGGTGTTTTTGACGTCTGAGAAGCCTACCACGCGTGCGCCTAAGCGGTTGGCCGCCGTTTCGAAACTCAGGCGCGTACGTGTCGAGGGTTCGAAGAAAATAGAGGCAATGACTTTGCCGTCTAACAGTTTTTGCGCCGGCTGCTGTTCAAATTTCGCCGCCATCTTTAAGATGTGCAGCATCTCCTCTTTTGAAAAATCATGAATGGAAATTAAATTCTTTGACATTGATTATGGATGATTGTTCGTAGTTCGGTCATTCCTTTTTCGTGTTTGCTTAGCGGGACGGCGACTTCGAGGCGGCATTCCGTGTCGAACTGTTGTGTGCGGATTTCGAGGCGTTCGTCTTTTAGCCATTTCATTACGGCATTCATGGCGTTGTAGGGGAATGTAAGGGTAACGGAGACGGTGGCCGTTTTTTC
>JAIRKX010000162.1 GCA_031259805.1 Prevotellaceae bacterium
GCCGTACTGGAATTATTTCCCGAACTACATCTACCTCAACCCCACGGCGGATTACCGCGAAGGACTGCAACTGTATACGCACACACAGTGCCGCGTGTTCCGGTGGGGCTTTGAGGCGACCGTCGACTGGCGGATGTCCGACAAAATACGCGCCGCGCTGACCGGCGAATATGTATACGCCCGGCAGCTATCGGGCGATAAGGAGGGCTATTCCCTGCCGTTCTCTCCGCCTGCAACGGCGATGCTGCGACTGCAATATACGCCGCAAACGGCATGGGCGGGAGCAGACGGGTTTATTGCGTTGCAGTATAAAATCACGGGTAGCCAGTACGCGATTGTGCCGCCGGAAAAGCCTACGGACGGCTATCATACGCTGGCGCTGGCGGCGGGACGATCATTCCGGTGGGGAAAGCAGCGACTGCATGCTACGCTGCGTGGTGAGAACCTCTTAAACGCCACCTATTTTGACCACACCAGTTACTACCGCCTGATGGACGTCCCCCAACCCGGGAGGAATCTGTCTGTCCTGATTGGATGGCAGTTTTAATAAGGAACAGAGAAATAATGTTAAACTAAATAAATAACACACTATGAACAAAAAAATGCTTTTAGGAGCGATGCTCCTTACCAACATGGGTCTGATAGCCGTATCGGCATGTACAGACGACGACACAATGCCGGCGAAGCCGACAGTAGTAATTACCGAAGCAGGCAGCCACGACCGGCCTGATGGAACCGTAACCGCCGGCGAAGACCTGCATCTTGAGGCCGTCATTACAGCCGAGGGGTTAATTGACCGGATTGACGTTGAAATCCATCAGGAAGAAGGCGGCCAATTCGAAATTGAAAAGTCCTACACCGAAGGCGCATACATCGGCGTAAAGAATGCGGAGTTTCATGAGCATATTGATATTCCATCCTCCGCGCCGGAGGGAGAGTATCACCTGCACCTGACCGTCCGCGACAAAAAGGGGCAGACGGCTACGGCTGAAGCTGAATTGATTGTCGTAGCGGCTTCGGATTAACCGGACTATGCGTAAGTGTATGCACAAGCGAATGCTACTGTACATCCTTGCTGCCTGTCTTGCGACAAATTGCAGCCGCGACGAGGCGAAGGATGTGGAGACGCCGACGATTGACATGAGCGACAGTCGCGCGTTTCCGACAAACTGCGCAACGCTGCAAAGGGGCGAAAGCTTTCTTTTCCGCGCTGTGTTTACGGACAACCAAGCGTTGGGGAACTATAATATCGAGATACACCAGAACTTCGACCACCATACGCACAGCGGCGAAGCGACGGAATGTCCCGTCGATTCCCCGAAGCAACCTGTAAACCCTTTTGTCTATAACCGGTCGTTCGCTATTCCCGACGGGTTGACGCGCTTCGAGGCCACAGCCGAGATAACCGTACCGCCGGACGTCGACGCGGGGGACTATCATTTTATGGTACGCCTTACCGACCGCGCCGGATGGCAGCAGTTAAAGGCGTTGAGCGTAAAAGTGGAATAGTCCCGTAGCTGCCGCCCGCCACAGGAAGGAAACAGAAACCGGCAGTGATACTAAATGACAACGCCCGCATGAGCGGGCGTTGTCGTTTAATTTAGTGTAAATATTATTGTTGTTTTACGCACCGCAATGTGGTGGCGATATAAGTATCTCCAAGTCCTTGCCCGGACATCGGGGGGCATATCAAATGATATGTGGAGACTTCGGAAAAATGAAGGCCTCCTTTGTATAACGGCCCGCCGATGGCAAGATACGGAAAGGCCAGATCGCTATATCTGGAATTTGATGTTCCCCCATAGTAGTAGCCATGCCAGACGTTGTCATCATCTTTATTGACAAGTTCTCCCGTATTCGGGTCGATGTAACCGGCAGCCGGCAGGAAGAGGCAGCCCTGCGGGTCGGCGGCGTTAGCTTCGGCTGCCTTTTCGCCGATCCACAGTCCCTCGACGCCATAGTTATCCGCATCGTTGGCGGTGCGCCAGCTGATGGTGGCGCCAAGGTCTCTGGTCAGGGTCATGATTTCGGCTTCGGTAGGCATTCGCCATCCTTCCGGGCACGGGTCGGCAAGCGTGCCGCTCCATTCGGAAAAGAAGGGGACGTAGTCGGCGTCTGCGCCCGGATTGGGATTTCCATACTGGTAATACTGTCCGGCGTCGCCCGGAGAGAGCGTGAAATAGCCGGAGTTGTTTACATTTCGTGTAGCCCATGTAGTACCGTACAGCAGCACGCCTGTTTCGTTGTTGATAGATTCCTGCCGGATTTTTATAGGATATTTCAAGACGACTTCGGGGGTGTTGACCGAACGGATGGTCACAGTAGCGGGGCGTTCTTCCATTGTATTGGCGGCTACGACGATGTTAACCGTGCCGTTACCCTCGCCTGAAGCGGGCGTGGCGGTACACCACGTGGAGCCAAAGTCATCGACGGTAACCGACCACTCGCAGTTGCCGGTTACGGTAACGTTATATTCGCCGCCGGTATAGGGGGCGTCGAAGGTGGTAACGTCGACGGACAGCGCGTGCGCTTCGACGGGGACGTCGGCGGGGTCGTCTTTGCAGGCGGTAAAAAAGATCATCGAGGCAAGCATGCCGACGATAGCGATAAGTGATAGTTTGTGTGTGTTCATATTGTTCATTTTTGGGTTTATATTAAAAAAAACCGCCGGCCAAAGGCCGGCGGGCACGGTTGATTATACTCGTGCAATATTAAAAGTAACCGTAAATTGTCCTTTGTAAGCGCCTTTACCGTGGATGGTCAGCTCGGCGGTGCCGACGTTAATGTTATTCTTGTAAGTAACCGAAAATTCGGAGCCTAACGACAGCGTTTCGGTGGGTTTGTCCTTTTCGCGGTAGTGTACTTTAGGTATTACTGTTATCGGGCGTCCTGTATAGGCTTGCGTGTCGATGGGTTCGACGACGGTATGGTCGCCTTCGGAGATGTCTTTCTTGGCGCGGCGGTGGGTGTGATCGTTGAAGTAGGTGATGTCAGCATTGAGGGCGGCGATGAAATCGTCGGTGATGACGGTTCCCAGCGTGGCGGCGGCTTCAATCCGGTCGACTATTTGCCGGTACATCGGGTCGATCTCGCGGCGGACGTCGATGAGGTTTCCTATTGGTTTACGACTTGTTTCGGCCTGCCGTTCGGCAAAGAGGGTTTCGAAGGTTGTTTCGGCCGTGCCCAGTTCGGCGACCCATGAACTCAGTCCGAGCATGGCGACCTTCGCGGAGTAGGCGTTATTGAGGTCGGACAACAGAAGGTTGACCACGAGGCGTTCTTCTTCGTACGATTTCTTCTCGATTCTGCCGAAGTCGTCAAAACGGTTTTTCAGGCTGTGTGCGGCGTCGACGATAGCCGAGTCGAAGTGACGCAGCGACCCGTTGATAATCTCCCGCATGCCGATGATACATCGGTCGACGCGGGCGTCGGCCTCGGCAATGGGGCGGGTGAAGTCGCTTTTGCGCATGGCGTCAATCAGCGCTTTTTCCAGCGCCAGTTTAGCGTCGAAGGGCGGCAGCAGCGGCTCTACCAAGGTAGAGATGTCGGGGTATTCGGTTATACGTCCGCGGAAGTTAATCATGTATTCGCAGTGACCGTCATTACGGTAGTAGGAGAGGTGAGCGGTAATAATTTTTTTCATGGTCTTTTGTTTTTTAAATATAATTAAATAAATGTATATGCGTGACAGTTTGGGGGAGGGTTTCCGTGCGTGCGGAAAATGTCTCCCAATTTGGGGGAAGGTTTCCGTGCGTGCGGAAAGTGTCTCCCAATTTGGGGGAAGGTTTCCGTGCGTGCGGAAAATGTCTCCCATTTTGGGGGAAGGTTTCCGTGCGTGCGGAAAGTGTCTCCCAATTTGGGGGAAGGTTTCCGTGCGTGCGGAAAAT
>JAIRKX010000211.1 GCA_031259805.1 Prevotellaceae bacterium
TGAACGGCGCTAATACCGGCCCGAAAATGGCTACCAATGTATTAAGCTACCTGCTGCATTCGGGCGTTTCGACAGTAGGCGCAAGCTTGACTACCATCCCGCCGTCAGGCAACAAATTCAGGATCGACTGGGCGCCCAATAACACGCCGGGACTGTCCGGCAGGTTAATCGGCTTCTACGTCGTCGGCAACTCCGCCAGCTATATTCCCGGCGTACCGGGCAACTGATTTTAGCACGTTGTTTATTTTTTAATAAAGCTCCCCCGACAAACCGGTTTTGTCGGGGGGCTTTTTTGAATTAGGAATTACGAATGACTTGTGCCGGTCGTAATGCCGTATCGAAAAAATCGAACGATTCCTTGAATGCAAGAACGTGTAGTTTTTTAAAGAGGAAAAATACCGTTGCAAACTTCGTCCGAGGCAGTTTATAATGATGTAACAATAGGTGAAATGCAAAAAAGATTTTCGCCATTCAAAATAAAAATGTACCTTTGCCATCCCTAAAAATTAGGGTAATTAACATAATGTCTAACTTATTTATTAAAGAAAAAAATTTATGTCAAAAGTAAACGAGGATGTAAACCTCCATGAACATGATGATGACATTGTCATCGCTAAAACAAATGAAGAAACAGAAGAATCAATTGTGGAAGACGCACCTGTTGAAGACGTATTACCGAAAAAGGAATACGTAAGCAATGCGTCGGTAGATAACGATAAATTCGACTGGGACACGTATGAACAGGAAAAAGGGGTGTACGATATCGACAAATCGAAGATTGAGGACGAATACGAACAAACGCTTTCCAAAGTTATTGAAAACGACGTTGTCGAAGGCACGGTGGTGGTCTTAAACAAACGTGAAGTCATTATAAACATCGGCTATAAAAGCGAAGGTGTTATTAGTATCAGCGAATTCCGCTATAATCCGGAACTGGCTGTGGGTGACAAGGTAGAAGTGTATGTAGAAAATGCCGAAGACAAAAAGGGGCAACTTCTCCTTTCGCATAAAAAGGCGAGGGCCATCCGTTCGTGGGATCGTGTCAATCAGGCGCTGGAAAGCGGCGAAGTCGTCAAAGGCTACATCAAATGTCGCACGAAAGGCGGTATGATTGTTGATATATTCGGCATTGAAGCCTTCTTGCCCGGCTCGCAAATTGATGTGAAACCCATCCGCGATTACGAAGTTTATGTAAATAAAACGATGGAATTTAAGGTTGTCAAAATCAATCATGAGTTCCGAAATGTTGTCGTATCGCATAAAGCCTTAATAGAAGCTGAACTGGAAGCGCAAAAAATCGAAATCATCAGCAAACTTGAAAAAGGACAAGTGCTTGAAGGAACGGTTAAGAATATCACTAATTATGGCGTATTTATTGACCTTGGCGGCGTAGATGGATTGATTCATATCACCGATTTGTCGTGGGGACGTATCAGCCATCCGGAAGAAATTGTCCAACTGGATCAAAAAATCAATGTCGTTATCCTTGATTTTGACGATGCAAAGAAACGCATCGCACTTGGATTAAAACAATTGACACCGCATCCGTGGGATTCGTTGAGCCACGAACTGACTGTGGGCAGCAAAGTCAAAGGCCGCGTAGTGGTTATTGCCGACTATGGCGCATTTGTCGAAGTACAACCAGGCATCGAAGGCTTAATTCACGTATCGGAAATGTCATGGTCGCAACATTTGCGTAGCGCGCAGGATTTCCTGAAAGTGGACGAAGAAGTGGAAGCCGTTGTTCTGACACTCGACCACGAAGAACGCAAAATGTCTCTTGGTATCAAACAATTGAAACCCGATCCATGGACGACTATTGCCGCTCGCTATACTGTAGGTTCGCGGCATCAGGCCAAAGTGCGTAACTTTACCAACTTTGGCGTCTTTGTCGAAATGGAAGAAGGTGTCGACGGCCTGGTGCATATTAGCGATTTGAGCTGGACGAAAAAAATCAAACACCCTGCTGAATTTACCTCGATCGGCGATACGCTTGAGGTCGTGGTGCTGGAAGTTGACCAGGACAATCGCCGCTTGAGCCTCGGCCATAAACAGCTTGAAGAAAATCCGTGGGATGTGTTTGAAACCATTTTTACACTTGATTCCGTCCACGAAGGCACCATTATTTCAATTGTCGACAAACACGCCAATATAGCGTTGCCGTATGGTGTCGAAGGTATAGCCAGCATCAAAAACCTGGCAAAGGAAAACGGCAAGACGGCTAAAGTAGATGAAAAGCTACCATTTAAAGTAATCGAATTCAACAAGGGCGCGAAACGCATAACCGTGTCGCATACCCGGACGTTTGAGGATGTCAAGAAAGAAGTCGAAGAAAAGGAAAAGATTCGGGAATCCGACTACACGCAAAAAGCCGTGAAAAAGTTGAAAGCGAATTTGGAAAAAACCACCTTGGGTGACATTAGTGAGTTGGCCGCGTTGAAAAGTGAAATGTCCGGCAAGCCCGCCGCGAAAGCCAAGAAAAGCGAATATCCGGCAGCAGCCGCTTCGTTAATCGCTTCGGAACCGTCGCCTGATGTGCCGTCGGAGGTAGAACCCGATCCGATAGTAGCGTCTGAGCCGGTGATAGAATCCGAAATAGTAGTCGAACCGGAACAATCGGCAGAAAGCGACCCGTCGATAGAAGACACGCAAGACATGGAAAGCGAGCAATAGCCAATTCGGCGAGGATTTTCGAGAGAAGCCCGCAAGCCGTTGTCGCTCGTTGCCGGCGCTGTCTGGCACACGCACAGGAGTTTTAATATGTCGTTTGAAGTTACCATACTGGGTAGTCGATCGGCTTTACCGATTAAAAATCATTTTCCAACCGCTCAAGTACTGCACATACAAGAGCAGTTATTTTTAATTGACTGCGGCGAGGGCGCTCAAATGCAATTGTTGCGTGCCGGATTGTCGTTGCTGCGGATTCAGGCAGTATTCATTTCTCATTTACACGGCGATCATCTGTTTGGACTCTTCGGACTACTTTCCACAATGAGTATGCTGGGACGTAAGAGCGAATTGCCGATCTATGCGCCGCCGCCGATGAAAAACGTGCTGCGCGACCATTTGTATTATTTTGGCGACGGCATGATGTATCAACCGGTCGTGCACCATATCCCAACCGACAGTCCCGCGCTTATATACGAGGATAAAGCGATGACCGTTCATACTGTCCCGCTCAGGCATCGCGTGCCGACGAGCGGTTTCCTGTTCCGCGAAAAAACGCCACCGCGGAATGTACACAAATATCTGATTGCACAGTACCGGTTATCCGTAAACGAAATCGTACAATTGAAAAACGGCGCGGATATTACCCGGCCCGACGGCGAGTCGTTGAAAAACGAAACGATGACTTACCTGCCCTATACTCCCTGCGCATACGCCTATTGCAGCGACACACAATTTTCGGAGGATGTCATTGAGCAGGTACGCGGTGTCGATTTGCTCTACCACGAAGCGACTTTCCAGTCCGACCGGGCTGAATTAGCGCGGCAAACCATGCACGCTACTGCCGCCGACGCCGCTACCGTAGCGAAACAAGCCGCCGTAAAAAAACTCCTGATCGGACACTTCTCCTCGCGCTATCCTTCGTCCGACGGCTTCCTGCATGAAGCGCAAGCCATTTTTCCCAATACGGAAATCGGACAGGAATTGGAAACCTACCGCATTTCGCCGCCATGAAATGGTCGTTGATCGTACGAAGTTTTTTTGGGTTACTGTATCCTAAGCTATGCGAGGCGTGCGGAACGACACTGAATACCTACGAAGAGGTATTATGCCTTCGATGCCTGGGCCGCCTGCCGCGCACCAACTTCTGGAATGAGCCGGATAATCCGGTAGAGCAGACATTCTGGGGACGTGTGCCGATAGAACATGGCTGCGCCTTGTTTCCGTTCGTCAGGGGAAGCCGCTACCGCAAATTGATACACAGCCTGAAATATCACGGCAAATGGGAAGTCGGCATCATGCTTGGGGGACTGTTGGGACAGGAACTGAAAAAATCCCCGTTCTATCAAACCGTCGACACGATTGTGCCCGTGCCGCTGCACCCGAAAAAGCTACATATGCGCGGCTACAATCAGTGCGAACAAATTGCTATCGGCATTGCGCGGGTTACCGGTTGGGCGGTCAATACTACCTCGCTGTCTCGACGGATTTTCACCAATACGCAAACTCGCCGCAGATCGCGAATAAACCGCTGGGAGAATGTATCGGAAGTCTTTTACTTAAGCGACCCCGACGCCCTGAAAAACAAACATGTCTTGTTAGTCGACGATGTACTCACTTCCGGCTCTACGCTGGATGCATGCGCCACCCAACTGCAAAAAGTCGAAGGATGTAAAATAAGCATCGCCGTGCTGTCATACGTGAGGAGAAATTAGAAATTGGCAACAAGTGAGCAGCAAACAAGCAACTCAACAACGAAGCATGTTAATACGAAACATAAAGAAATTAGTAGCGGTTGAGACGCATCCGCGAACGAAGCTATCCGGCGCTGATATGGCAACACTGACTTGCATTGATGACGCGTTTTTGCTGATTAAGGACGGATGGATTGCCGACTTCGGGGAAATGAAAGACGCGACGTACGACGACCTGCCAGTGATCGACGCGACAGGACGGATGGTATTCCCGTCGTTTTGCGACGCGCACACGCATCTGGTATACGCCGGAAGCCGCGAAATAGAATACATGGACAAAATCCGGGGACTGTCGTACGAAGAGATTGCCCGGCGCGGCGGCGGCATTCTAAACTCCGTGAAACACCTGCACGATACCGACGAAGAGGAATTATACCGACAGGCATCTACACGTGCGGAGGAAATCATAGCCTTGGGAACAGGCGCTGTAGAAATCAAAAGCGGTTACGGCTTGTGCCCGGAGGACGAATTGAAAATGCTGCGCGTCATCCGGCGACTGAAGGAAAGCACCCCGTTGACTATCCGTGCTACATTTTTGGGAGCGCACGCCATACCCGAAGAATATGCCGGCAGGCGAACCGACTATGTCGATAGCATCATCAACGAGATGCTGCCGCCGATTGCCGCCGAAGAACTGGCCGACTATGTAGATGTATTCTGCGAGCATGGGTTCTTTACGGTCGAAGACACGGAACGCATCCTGATGGCGGCGCTCAAATACGGCTTTGGAGTGAAGGTGCATGCCAATCAACTCGCGTGTTCGGGAGGCATTCAGACCGGCGTTAAATACGGCGCAGTGTCGGTTGATCACCTCGATTTCACCGGCGACGAAGAAATCGCTTGCCTGCAAAACACCGACACGATGCCGGTATTACTACCCGGCTCTAACTTCTTTTTATCCGTACCCTATCCACCCGCACGCACTATGATCGACGCGGGTTTGCCGGTAGCATTAGCCTCCAATTACAACCCCGGCTCATCGCCGTCGGGCGACATGCGATTTATACTGTCGCTGGCCTGCATCCAAATGCGGATGACGCCCGAAGAAGCCATCCATGCCGCCACCCTCAACGGCGCTTATGCCGCAGGACTAAGCGACACCCACGGCAGCATCGCCCGCGGAAAAGTCGCCAATATATTTATCACAAAACCCATCCCCACGATCGAATACATCCCTTACGCCTTCACCACCCCCTTAGTCGACACAGTAATCCTGAACGGAAAAATAGTGAAGCGCAAAGCATAAAAATATACCCCGTGCCTTTTACCTACCCGGCGTCACGTCGGATCTACCTCCTTTTAGCGCATCGAAAAACCTCTTTTTCCGAGTGTTGATAAGAGTATTCCGGTGCTCCTTGTGCCCCCTGAAATTTTTACAAAATCCCCCATTTGACGTAGTAAAATTGTACCCTTTCTTTCTCGATGACGTAGTAAAAAGCAGGTCGAAATTTTGGTAATTATGTAAAGAATACATAAATTTGCCGCGTCGTAAATATTAACCGGTTTTGATTAAATTAGTGAGTTAATCAAAATCCCTTTTTTCTTTTTCCACTCCCTCATTTTTAATTTCTTCTGCTGTCCGGCGTTCGTTTTTTCTCCGGCGTTTTGTTTTGTTTACTTCATTTTTATAATCTCCTTATATCTCTCTACTTACTCTTCGCCATTTTTTTAAAATGCACATTCATTCTTCCCCTTATTCGTCCCCCGTTTTTTGCCTTTCAACGCTTTGGTTTCACATCTATTAGGGCAACCTAAACAAGCTCGTTTTTCCCTCGATTCTTCCCCCAATTCGTCTCTCTGTGCAAAAGCGGCAGTGCTATCTCCTGATTCTCAGTCGTTGCAATTTTTAAAAATTAACTCACTAATTTAATCAAAAATCACAGGTGTCAAAGAAGCGATGACAAAGGTATGCTTTTTCTAAAAACCGACCAAAAAAATGTGTAAAAAAACAGGGGCGGTAATAATTGTTAATTGTGTTGCGTCAGGGAGGAGATTCCTCCGCTGCGTGGAGCCTGCCCCGAGCGTAGCGTGGGGGTTCCTCGCGCACTCCTGTCGGAATGACGGCCGCTTTTGAAGGGAGAGAGGAGCGGTTGGGCGGCGCATGGGTGTGTGGGCGTTCGTTGTTCATTGCAATTAGATTATTACAAATCCCGGACGCAACGTATCTGCATTCCGAAGGTTTTGAGATTGCGGTTCATGGATGCGCTGCTTGTAGTGAAGTCCAAGCTGTATGCGGTGTCGTTTTCGGACTCTGTGGAGGACCAATAGAGGCCGCGCAATCCACCATAGCGCAAGCTACTGTCGTAAATGAAGCCGGCAAGCGCACCGCACCAAGTGGATGATTCCGGATAATAAACGCCATTTGCCGGCGAGGTACCTAAACAATTTAGCAAGGCGTCAAAATCATCCGCGTCCGGCACACGCCACGGGGATGGACACATGGTCTTTTTATTCGTATCCATATACGGCCAATTGTAATAATAATATTTTATACCATTATAAGCATCACTACGGCACATAGGGGCAGTAGAATGGGCTGTCCAGACAGTTTTGTCGCATGCTGCTATCCTTATCGGCTCACTCCAGACATGGTTGCAGCAAGGGTCGAGAAAGGCAACCGTTAATGTGTACTTACCGTCTGCCTCGACCCACGAAGTATTACAGGCGCCGTCGCGGGCATATCTCTTTATGTAATATGTGCCGGCAACGACATAATTGGACGCATCGTTGTTGATGGGATAGGATGCCGCATTGCCGGTCAGGGTGTCGCTACTGGCGCCGGAACGTTGCCACTGATAGGTTATCGTTCCGTCGCCGCCGGAAGCGGCCATCGAATTAGTAACTGTCGGGCCGGGGGCGGTTCCTTCCGTCGTAACGCCGGCGGCAGTGGTAATAGCGCCGGCGGTAAAGGCGGGATACACCGCTACTGTCGTTGTCGCTTCCGCTGATTCGTAGCCCGAAGCAGAGGCGGCTTTGACGGTGTAGGTAGCGTTGGCGGTAACGGTTACATCGGTAGTGTTGGCAGTTTGCCAGCCGGCGTTATTAAAGTTGTAGGCAGCGGCGCCGGCGGCTGAAGCCTCCAGCGTAACCGTCGAACCCGCACAGACGGTGTGGTTCGATGCGGAGAGGGTAATATTGGTTGGGGCGGCCTCTGCCGCAGCTGTCTCGCAGTCTACCGTAGAGCGGGCTTTGGTGTGGGTCGAATGGGCGGTTACCTCTGCGGTAGCCGTATTTTCTGCTTGCCTGTTGGGGTCGCTGTTAAAGGAATATGAAGTGGCGGATGCGGTCAGCGCGACAACGGCTGCCAGAAACAGTTTCTTCATTATTGGATTATTTTATTAATTTCGTTATTAATTTATTTTCAATTGTTATAGTTTTTCTATTGCTATTAATCCTCTGCGGGGAACTTGCGCCGCAGGCCATCCTGTCCATCAAAAAATCATATAAATCACAAGAATCAAAGTTTAGACAGCGGGGCGGAATGGCGTTCTTAGTTCATAACCCTTAACTCTCAACTCTCAACTCTTAGTTCATAGTTCATAGTTCTTAACTCTGCAACTTCAGTTCTCCGTTTTTTCCGTCGAACACTGCATATTCGTCTCTTGTGATCCATTCGCCTAAGACGGTAAGCAGCGCTCCGTTGCCGAGCGGGTACTGGACGGGCGTGTGGCGGTGGCCGAGGATGTAGTGATGGATGGGCTTTTCGGCGTTGTGCCGGCGTAGCAGTTGTACGATTTTCTCCTGTTCTCCGCTAAAGGGCTTGGCCAATTCTTTCGACAGGCGGTTGTGGTGCGACCAGCGATGCGCCCACGCCAGCCCCCAGCGCGGATGCAGTGCGCGGAACAGGCGCTGTAGCGTCCGGCAGGTAAATATTCTCCGCAGCAGGCTCCGGCGAGCGCCGGCAAGGGGGAGGTAGTCGCCGTGTGCAAGGTAGAACCGGCGACCGGCAAGTTCTGTCTCTAACGGGGAAAGATGAATGATGAGACCGGTTTCCTGCTGTAGATAATCGGTGAGCCACAGGTCATGGTTGCCGATGAAAAAATGGACGGGAATACCGCTGTCGGTGAGTTCGGCCAGTTTGCCGAGCGTGCGGACAAATCCACGCGGGACAACGGTTTTATATTCGCACCAGAAATCGAAAATGTCGCCTAAGAGGAATATAGCCGTTGCGTCGCGCTTGACGGCGTCGAGCCAGCGCACAAACCGCCGCTCGCGGGCGGCAGCATCGCCCACCGGTAAACCCAGATGGACATCGGCCGCAAAATAATACTTCATCGGCAAAGTTTCTCAATATTTTTTTCGATTTCGTCGTTCGACAGTCCGACCGCCACAATGTCCCCTGCTTTATTGATAAGGCAGGCCATCGGCAGGCTTTTTATGGCATAGGAGCGCACGACCGTCGAGGCCGTTCCGTAGCCGTCGCACACGTTAGTCCACGGCAGTTCCTGCTCGGTTACGGCTTTTGCCCAAAGCGTCTTGTCCGTATCAAGCGCTACCTGATAAATGGCGAAGCCTTTTGGGGCGTACTTTTCGTACAGTTCTTTCAACTCGTTGTTGTACATCAGTTGCGCCTTGTCGGTCGATGTCCAGAAATAAACCAGAATCACCTGTCCTTTTAACGACGATAGCGCGACCGGTTCGGCTTTCGTATTCGGAAGTTTGATGTCGATAAAGCCGGTCTCCGTCGCAGTTTCCATTTTCGATAATAATTGCATTTCGTTAAACCGTTCCTCGTACTTGTCGCGGATTGCCGATATGTACTCGGAGTGCGGGTAGCGAACGCTCAATGAATCGTATACCAGTTTAAACCGAATGGCGTCGTCGGGACGCGAGAACACCGGCAGTCCGTTCGGCAAATGCTCATTCAGCGCCGCCACACATGCCAGCGATGTCGGGTGCTGTACCAAAAACCGTACGGCTGCGCGGTATTGCTTTACATATACATCGCCCAGTGCGCGGTTGAGGTCCACAGGCACATCGGCATTCCCCTGCCGTTGCTGGGCAGCCGTAACCAGCGTCATCAACGAGTCGAAACGCTGCGATGATTCGTACAGATCGTTATTCAGCAACAGTAATAACGACGATCCTTCCGACCCCTCGACCGTGTATGGATAGCGGTCTTTGTCGGCGGTGATTCGTACCTGTTCGCCCTCTTCGACCAGCAGTGTCGCGATGGACTGCTCGTCGACGGAAAGCGATACAAACATCGGGTCGAACGTCTTCCCTGCCTGTTTAATTACATATCTGAAACAGCCGCCGGCGTCGGCGCGCAGTGTGTCGAGCAGGCGTTGCGCAGTAGCGCCCTGGTGTATCAGGGTGATTTTGGCATTCTCGCTGCCGGCAATACATCCGCTAATCGTTGCCGTCGGTCGGCTGCAACCGATAGCCGCCGACAGGCAAAGGGATATAATAACGATCTTCTTCATAGTCGTGTCTGAGGGAATGAAGGGGTTGATAAAGGGTTCAAATTGAAGTATGCGCGGATTTGGCCGGCCAGCTCTTCCATTTCCTCCGGCGCCAGCAGGGACTTTGATTTTCGGAAATCGAGATCCGATTCCGCATTCAATGGAATTAAATGCACATGCGCATGGGGTATTTCCATCCCCAGCACCGCCACGCCTATACGCTTGCACGGAACGACCGCGCGGATAGCCGCCGCCACCTGTTGCGCAAAAGGCATCAGGCCGCTGAGCGTGTCGGGATGCAGGTCGAACAGGTAATCCGTTTCTTCTTTGGTAACTACCAGCGCATGACCTTTGGTTACCGGACGGATATCGAGGAATGCAAAATAGCGGTCGTCCTCTGCCAGCTTGTAGCAGGGAATCTCGCCGCGAATGATTTTGGTAAAAAGACTGGCCATGATTTTAATGGTTAATGGTTAATGGTTAATGATTAATGATTGTATATTCACCGTAGTTTTCAACCTTTGGAGATTGAGAGGATTTGGAGTTTGATGATGCCGGAGGGGACTTTGACGTCAATAATTTCGCCCTTTTTTCGTCCGAGTAGCGCCTGCGCGATGGGCGTCCCGACGGCCAGTTTGCCTTCTTTGATGTTGGCTTCGGTTTCGGTTACTAAGGTGTATTCCATGACGGCTTTTGTCGCCACGTTTTTAATTTTGACTTTCGTGAGGATTTGTACCTGCGAGAGGTCGATGCGCGTTTCATCGATTATACGTGCATTGGCCACTTTGTTCTCCAGCGCCGAGATTTTCATTTCCAGCAGTCCCTGCATTTCTTTTGCGGCGTCATATTCCGCATTTTCGGACAGGTCGCCTTTATCGCGCGCCTCGGCAATAAGTCGCGATACCGCCGGGCGTTCCACATTTTTTAACTGCGCCAGTTCCGCTCGCAGTCGCTGCAATCCTTCTTCCGTTATGTAATGAGCCGTTGCCATAAAAAATTCTGTTTAAAATTTGTAATGTGTTGTTTAAAATAGCAGAAGAATTTCGGCATGCCGAAACTCTTCTTTGTGGTACAAAGATACATCTTTTTTTAAAATAAGAAAGAGGGAGCGCCTGCAGCAGGTACAGAATCACACAAATCACCCTTCAGACAACAGGCAATGATACATTATAACGTAGTTAGTCCAATATTTGAGGTATCATTCTGTACATCTTGAGTTTCTCCATTGAATTATTTAAACGCGCTACATGTTTGGACTTGTCTTGTAAGTACCCATTTGTGCTATTTTTTCTTCAACCACAGTTCAGGGTCTGATTTTTCCGCCTCGCCGTTATTTTTCGCTTTCCAGATTTCGAAGTGCAGGACGGTGTTGTCAGCCGTGAATACAGTGCCGAGGGCTTGTCCGGCGGCTACTTTGTCGCCGGTTTTGACGGCTACAGTCGACAGTTTGCAGTAGAGCGTGTAATAGTCGCCGTGCAGCACCATGACGCAATTGTGCATTCCCGGAACGGTAAATACCCGCCGCACCTCGCCGGCAAATACCGCCTGCACAGGACTGTTGGCTTCGGTGGTGATGTCGATGCCGTTGTTAGGTTGCATTTTGATGTTTTTAAATACCGGATGATAATGCACGCCGAACCGTTCGGTAATCACGCCTTTTTGCACCGGCCAGGACAATTGCCCGCGATTATTTTCAAATTTGGTCGACAAGGTTTTATCGGCTACCGGAAGGGCGGCGGCTTTCTGCCGTTGTTGCCGGTCTTTTTTCGCCTGTTCGCTGACGATTTGCTCAATTTGCTTGTTAATTCGTTCGATGGTTTTGCGTTGGTCGGCCATTTTTCGCGCCAGTTCCTGTTCCTGTCCGCTCAGGTCTTTCACTATTTTTTGTCCTTCGGCTTCTTCTTTTTCCAGCGTGCGCATTTCCCGTTGCCGGTCGGTCATTCGCTTAGCCAATGTCGTTTTTTTCGTGTTAAGCGACTCGATTTCGATATTCATTTCTTCGGCCGTTTGTTTGATATACGCCGCCTGTTCGTTGATGTACGACGCATAATGCTTGAAATAGTTCCACCGGTGGTAGGCTAACCCGATATTGTCGCTCGCGAGGATGTGCATAAGCCAGTGGCTTTTGTTCCGGTTTTTACAGGTCTGATACAGCAATTGTTCATACGATTTTTTCAACGTATCGAAATGGTTTTGCAGGTGCACGATTTCCTCCTGTTTTTTCGACACATCGTTCTCCATCATTTGGATTTGGGCGTCGATACCGGCCACGATTTGTTTGCGTGTTTTTATTTTTTCCCTGATTAAATTCAACTGTTGGGCGCTGTTTTTCCTGTCGGTCGAATTTTGTTGTAACAGTTTGTCGATATATGCAATTTCTTCTTCCGCTTTTTTACGCCGCCGGTCTAAATCGGCCATGGTTTGCGCCATGGCAACCGACGTGAAGATAACGAATAAGAGAGTAATTAAAAGGCGCATGAATCTAAATGAATTATGGTTTATTAACCGTTTTTATTTTCTGCCTTACATCGGGCAAATTTTCTTTTTGCAGGGCCATTTCCCAGTACAGCACTGCCACATCCGTTTCGCCGAGCGCATACAGGACATCGCCGTAATGGTCGAGAATCACCGCGCTTTCTTTGCCTCCGTGTACCATCGCATGACGGAAAATGGTTTTTGCTTCGACAACTTTGCCCATTTTATAGAGAATCCATCCGAATGTGTCTAAATACGTGGCATTGTCGGGTTCGGCTTTGATGGCGCGCTGGCTCATGGCGTAGGCTTTATCGAGCTGCCGGTTCTCTTCGCTCAGGAAATAGGCGTAATTGTTCAACACAATGACGAACGTCGAATCAATCGCCAATGCCTTTTCGTAATAATCGTAGGCTTTGGGGGCGTTTTTTTCCGCATAATATAAATCGCCCAGAAAAGCATAGGCTTGTTTGAGTTGCGGGGGGTTGTCGGCCACGAGCGGCAATGATTTCTCGAACCATTCAATGGCTTCGGCTTCGCGGTGGAGTTGCCACAGAGCTACGGCTTTCAGCGAAATAAATTCCGCTTCGTCGGGAAAGCGTTCGTGCGCCTGCCCGGCATAGACGTTCAAAGTATCCCAGCGGGTCAAATAATACAGGATGCCGGTGTAGCGATGCCATGCACCCCGGTCGTCCCGGCGGTTTTGCAGGGAGGTTCGCAGTACTGACACCGCCGAATCGGCGCGGGACGTGTGCAGCAGAAACGAGGCATAAAGCGGCTCGGTTTGGGCGGTTGGCGGCATCCGCAAAAATAGAAAGGCGCTGTCGAGCTGCGATGCAAAGGCTTTTACAAACGACGGTAGCTGGAGTACGGCCGACAGGTATTCCGTTTTATACTCTTCGTCGACGTGCGCGTTGGCGCAGAACATGTGCATTTTTTGGAAAAACGTCTCGAAATCGCCTGTGCGACGGTAGTAATCCATTTCGCCTAACAGCGCCGGCGCGAAGTCGGCATTTAGCGACAGCGCTTTTTGAAACGCCTGCAATGACAGCGAATCGCGATGCAGCGCGTCATACTGTTCGGCCAACAGCGTATAATAGCGTGCTTCGGGAAACATCTCGACTAATTGTTCGAGGAGGGCGGCGGCCTGTTCCGTCCTGTCCTGCTCGATTAGCAGTTCAATCTGCACGCCTGCCAGCTGTTCGGAAAACCCGATTGTAGCATGGGCGCACTGCAGGACTGCCAGCGCACTGTCCGGTTGATTGAGGCGGACAAAAATAGCCGCCAAATCGAAGTATAAATTCTCCATCGCCGGCTGCACCTGCAGCAATCGCCGGTATTCGGCCACTGCCGTATCGTAGTAGCCGATAGTGGCATAAATCTGCGCCAGTTGTTTGCGATACCAGAAATTCGTCGAATCCAGCCGCAGCGCCGATTGGCTCAACGAAAGGGCAATCGTAGGATAGTCCGAATAAAAATAAATGTTCGCCAGAGCGTAAAAACACGCATCACAGCCCGGGTCGATTTCAATGGTCTTGCGAAACAACGCGCCGGCATCTTGCCAATTTTGAAACTCATATTGCTTCATCGCTTCGGTAAAATACCATTGTTTTTCCATCTGTTTCGCATCGCTCAACGGCTTGACTTTCGCCGGATCGGATACCGGCAACCGCACCCTGTATGCACATGATCCGGCCAACAGACCGCCCATTAGCAAACTACACCATACGACTATTCGCATTTTTTTCATTGTACAAAACTACATAATTATTTTGAATTAAGCAGTAAGAATTGGGAATTAGGCCAACAGGAGTCAAACGTCAAGGAAATAACCATAACGAGAAAGCCGAAACGCTTTTCTCTTGCTTTTTACAATCCCACTGTTTTTCTCGGATCAAGTAGAAAATCTGGTTGGAAACATTTATCGTCGCAAAAGACGAAAAGACGATGGAAACAGAAGAAGTATTATATTAAGTCCAATAAAAACTTGCAATTAATCGCAATTTAATATGTTAAAAATCAGTATTTTGTTTTTAATTTATAATAAAAATATATGGCTATATTCTATATAATGCAGCATAAAAGTAGAATGATAAATATTGATAATAAAGAGTTTTGAAGCAGGTGTCCGTGAGTTACACCGGTTGTGGCTGCATGTTGCATTTTAACATATCTATATTACACCATCAGACAAAACAGTATATAGAATCGGACGATATACCCTAATTAATAATACGGTTTTTCGTAATTTTACATCAAAAATAAATGTATGTGCAGATTATGCAAACATCTTGGGGTCATGCTATTCATACTTCTGGGGATAAATCAGGTCGCGCAGGCGCAGTATATATTTCAGCATCTGGATATAGTCGACGGTTTGTCGGATAATCAGATAAGGTACTTCACGCAGTTGCCGGACGGACGAATTGCTATCCGCACCGTTTCCATACTTAACATATACAACGGGGCGACATTCGAACATTTCTATCACGACCGCCGCAAAAGTTATTGGAGCTACAACCACTATCAGATATTCAAGGAATACCTCGACGACCAGGGGCGTATGTGGATGAAAG
>JAIRKX010000032.1 GCA_031259805.1 Prevotellaceae bacterium
ACCGTTTGTACAGGCGACGCGCCTAAGTCGATTACCGGCGCCACGGCAACCGCCGGTACATTGTCGTATCCCGTCGCCTTGCCCGGTCGCGGCTTTTATCTTATCGGCAACTCGTCGGGCGCGTTCGACGCCACCGTTACCGTAACCTTAGCCACTCCCGTCAATACAAAATTCAACGCCTGCGTCTACGCCTCCGACTGGCCGCCCAACGCTACCTTGCAGCCCGGCGGCGGATACATATTAAAAGGCACGCCTCCCTTTATTATTAACGGCGCTATTGTCGAGCCTACGCATACCTTCGGCGCCGGGACGTGCATCTACTCCATTACTGACTCGACCGGCTGTCCGGGCTTTGTGGTCAACCCGCCTATCGTTACCGGCAGCATTCTAACTACCGGCGATACCGTCTGCGTAGGCGGCGCGCCGAGCGCTATTACCGGCATTGCGGCCTCCGGCGGCGACGGACGGCTTTCCTATTCGTGGTACAAAAACGGCGATTTGATTGCCGATGCGACGGGCGCGGACTATACCCCGCCGGATACGCTTATGCCCGGCGTGTATACCTATACCCGTAAGGTTAACGACCAAACGTGTAATATCATGCCGCAGGCCTCGACGGGCAGTTGGGTGTTGACGGTAGGCGAAGCGCCGTCGGTTACCCTCTCCGCCGCCAGCGCTACGGTCTGCACCGGAGCGGAGGTTACGCTGACGGCTACCGCCGGTGCTGTTTCATATTCATTTAACGACGGCGCATGGCAGGCCTCCAACACGACCAACGTTACCGTAAACTCCGACGCTACCTACACCGTCAAAGCCCGCTCCGTGTTGGGCTGCGAATCGGCGGCAGCTTCGACAACGGTAGCGGTGGAGGCCGCCCCGACCAATATTACCCTCTCCGCCTCCAGTACGACGGTCTGCGCCGGAGCGATTGTTACGCTGACAGCTACCGCCGGCGCTGCTTCGTATTCATTTAACGGCGGCAACTGGAAAGCCTCCAACACGACCAACGTAACCGTAAACGCCAACGCTACCTATACCGTCAAAGCCGCTTCTGCGTTGGGCTGCGAATCGGCGGCGGCCTCGGCAACGGTAAGCATGCAGGCTGCCCCGAATGTGTCCCTCTCTGCCTCCAGTACGACGGTCTGCTCCGGTACGTCGGTTACGCTGACGGCTACCACCGGCGCCGATTCGTATTTATTTAACAGCGGCGCATGGCAGGCCTCCAATACTACGACCGTAATCGTAAACGCCAACGCTACCTACACCGTCAAAGCCCGCTCTGCGTTGGGCTGCGAATCGGCGGAAGCGAAGAGAACGGTATCGCTGACAGACCCCGCTATTTGCGCCCTCTCCGCGATGCAGTGCGCTCCCGCGTCGCTTAATTTGGGTACTGTCGGGTTTACAAATTCGGGAGCGACTTACAACATAAACGGGCTGATTGTCTCTTCGCCGGTAACGGTTACTTACTGCAATAACCGCACCTCTTATGCGGCTAACAGCACGGCTCCATACCGGGTAGACTGTGCGGCAAACTACACAGACCCGGAATACGGCAGTCTGATATCGTGGTGTATGGTGATGCAGTATGCCGACCGGTTATGTCCTTCCCCGTGGCGCGTACCTACTCGCAACGACTTTTGTCAGATAGTTAACGGCTCGCAGAGTTCGTGCGGTAATCGGTATCCTTCGCTCGTTGATCCGAGCAAAGACATTAATGAGAACAACGGATGGGTATATGGGGAATACTATTATAATAATGGCAGTACTACCGCTTGTATTTGCGGTTATTACTGGTCTTCTACAATAAAGGACGCAGAAAACGCGTATATATTTGACCTTTCACAATGTTGTGGTTCAATACCGGGAGACCACGGGCACTATAAAGGGGCGGGACTCAGTTTGCGGTGTGTTCAAAACCCGTAACATATAAAATTTAAGCATTATTTATAGCAGCCGCCCGCGTTGAATAATCCGGTTGTATCTGGCGCATGAATCTGCGGCCGGTTAAAAACTTGTTTTGTAGTTTCAAAAAATAGCGCTATCTTTGCAGCCCCTATTTTGAGGAGAATATAATATAAAATATAGAATAACAATTCACTATGCCAACAATTCAACAGCTTGTACGCAAAGGCCGCGTACAAATCGAAGAAAAAAGCAAATCACGGGCGTTGGATGCTTGCCCCCAACGGCGCGGCGTCTGCGTGCGCGTATACACCACTACGCCTAAAAAACCTAATTCGGCTATGCGTAAAGTAGCCCGTGTAAAACTGACCAGCCAGAAGGAAGTTAATGCCTATATTCCGGGCGAAGGACACAACCTGCAGGAACACTCCATAGTGCTGGTTCGAGGCGGTCGTGTAAAGGATTTGCCGGGCGTTCGCTACCATATCCTGCGCGGCGCACTGGATACGGCCGGCGTCGAAGGCCGTACGCAAAGTCGCTCGCTGTATGGAGCCAAACGGCCAAAAGCGGCCAAAAAATAGTCCTGCGGAAAACAACGGATTTAATAATAAAATAACAAAGTAAAACAACAATAATGAGAAAAGCGAAGCCTAAAAAGAGGATTCTACTTCCTGATCCGAAGTACGGAGATGTACTGGTTACACAGTTTGTAAACAACCTGATGTTAAAGGGGAAGAAGAGTATTGCCTACGGTGTCTTTTATGATGCGATTGACCGGATAGGTGAGAAGATGAAAGATTCTGATAAGGCTCCTCTCGAAATCTGGAAAGAAGCGCTTGCCAACGTTACGCCGCAAGTAGAAGCTAAAAGCCGCCGTGTGGGTGGCGCCAATCTTCAGGTTCCGACAGAAGTACGTCCTGACCGGAAAGTTTCATTGAGTATTAAACACATGATTTCATTCGCCCGCAAACGTAACGGCCACTCAATGGCCGAAAAACTAAGCGCTGAAATTATGGCCGCGTTCAACAAAGAAGGGGGCGCGTTCAAACGAAAAGAGGATATGCACAAAATGGCCGAAGCCAACAAAGCATTTGCTCATTACAGGTTTTAGTTAAGGATTTAGATGGCGAGAGATTTACATTTTACACGCAACATTGGGATTATGGCGCACATCGATGCGGGGAAAACCACCACATCGGAGCGTATTCTATTTTACACCGGTAAAACACATAAAATCGGCGAGGTACACGAAGGCGCAGCGACTATGGACTGGATGGTGCAGGAGCAAGAACGAGGAATTACTATTACATCTGCCGCGACTACGGCATTTTGGAACTACAACGACAAAACATATCAAATTAACCTGATTGACACCCCTGGTCATGTCGATTTCACAGTGGAAGTAGAACGCGCGTTGCGCGTACTCGATGGAACAATTGCCACATTCTGCGCGGTAGGACGCGTACAGCCACAATCGGAAACCGTGTGGCGGCAAGCCGATAAATACAGTGTGCCGAAAATCGCTTTCATCAATAAAATGGATCGCGTGGGCGCTGATTTTCTGGCCGTCGTCGAAGAGATTAAAACAAAATTAGGCGCCATAGCCGTACCGATCTGTCTGCCCATCGGGGCGGAAGAAAAATTTGAGGGCGTCGTTGACCTCATTGCCAATAAAGCCATTTATTTTGACGGGGAAAGCAAGGAATTACATAATTATGAAATCAAGGATGTGCCGGCCGATATGCAGAATGAAGTGGCCGAATGGCGCGGTAAATTAGTCGAATCCATTGCGGAATACAACGATGCATTGCTGGAAAAATTCTTCGACGATCCCCATTCCATTACCGACACGGAAATTATAGAAACCTTGCGGAAGGCGACCATTGACATGGCGGTAGTGCCGGCGTGCTGCGGGTCGGCGTTCAAAAACAAAGGCGTGCAGTTTTTGTTAGATGCCGTGATGCGCTATTTGCCGTCGCCGCTCGACAAAGGTTCTGTAACAGGGAAAAACCCTGACAACGACAGGGAAGAAGTGCGGAATCCCGAAGTCAAAGAGCCCTTCTGTGGATTGGTATTTAAAATAGCAACCGACCCGTTTGTGGGTCGTCTGGCGTTTGTCCGCGCCTATTCCGGCAAGTTGGATGCAGGTACTTATGTGCTGAACACACGGTCGGGTAAAAAGGAACGGGTAGCGCGATTGTACCAAATGCACTCGAACAAGCAAAACCCGATCGAATTTGTCGAAGCCGGCGATATTTGCGCTGCCGTAGGGTTCAAAGACCTCCGTACCGGCGATACCATTTGCGACGAAAAGCATCCTGTTACACTGGAATCAATAACATTCCCCGACCCTGTAATTGGGCTGGCGGTGGAGCCAAAGACACAAAAAGATCTGGATAAATTAGGCCTTGCATTGGGTAAGTTGTCAGAAGAAGACCCGACCTTTACCGTCAAAAGCGACCACGATACCGGCCAAACGATTATTAGCGGCATGGGTGAACTCCATTTGGAGATTATTGTAGACCGCCTGAGACGCGAGTTTGGCGTAGAAATCAATCAGGGCGCGCCGCAAGTGAACTACAAAGAAGCCATTCGTGGGGTTGTCCGCAGATACCGCGAAGTATTTAAAAAACAAACCGGCGGTCGCGGGAAATTTGCCGATATTATTGTCGATATTGAACCGGCCGACGAAGGCATTACTGGCTTGCAGTTTGTCGACGAGGTGAAAGGCGGTAACGTGCCGCGCGAATATATTCCATCGGTAGAAAAAGGCTTCAGGCAGGCGATGGCCAATGGGGTATTGGCCGGTTACGAAGTGCCTTCGCTGAAAGTTACGCTAAAAGACGGGTCGTTCCATCCGGTGGACTCCGATTCCCTGTCGTTTGAAATTTGTGCGCGAGCAGCCTTCCGTCATGCGTTGCCAAAGGCGCATCCTATCCTGATGGAGCCGATCATGTCGCTCGAAGTGGTTACGCCCGAAGAATATATGGGCGACGTCATCGGCGACCTGAATAAACGGCGCGGACATATTACCAGCATGGACTCGAAGGCCAATTCGCGCATCGTGAAGGCGAAAGTGCCACTGTCGGAACAATTTGGATACGTAACCGTGTTGCGCACACTATCATCGGGACGTGCAACCAGCACGATGGAATTTTCGCACTATGCCGAATTGCCACTAAACCTTGCGAAGGAAGTCATCGAAAAAGCCGGTGGCGGGCACAAGAAAGACGCCGAACTGGATGAATAAATAAGTAAATAGAAAACTATAAAATTATCAATATGAGCCAAAAAATTCGAATTAAACTGAAATCATATGATCACATGCTGGTCGATAAATCGGCTGACAAGATTGTGAGAACGGTAAAAGCTACCGGTGTGGTGGTGAGCGGGCCTATTCCGTTGCCTACCGACAAGAAAATTTTTACCGTCAATCGTTCGACGTTCGTCAATAAAAAAGCCCGCGAACAGTTTGAACTCAATTCATTTCGCCGGCTGCTCGACATCTACAGTTCTACGACTAAAACCGTAGATGCATTGATGAAACTCGAGTTGCCCAGTGGTGTGGAAGTAGAAATTAAAGTACTGTAAGAGCGGTAATATTAAAATTTTGTTATGTGTTTGATAGACCTGTCCTGCAAAGGGCAGGTTTGTTTATTTCAATCAGGAATGACTGCAAACGACGACCTTTCTTTTTTTGAACAAGTCTGGGAATTGGCAAAACTCATCCCTCGCGGACGGGTAACCAGTTACGGGGCTATTGCGCGGGCACTGGGAACGGCGCAGTCGGCGCGCATGGTAGGCTGGGCAATGAATGCGGCGCACGGTCTGCCGGATGTTCCCGCACACCGCGTCGTAAATCGCAATGGGTTATTGAGCGGTAAAATGCACTTCGGCTCCCCAGACGAAATGCAACGTCGCCTCGAGGCCGAAGGCGTCAAAGTGAAAAATGATAAGATAGTTGAATTTGACAAACACTTTTGGGACCCGATAAAAGAGTTGGGATGCCTGTGAGGAAGGGTATGGGATGAAAGGATGAAAATAGATGAAAGGATACCTTGTGCATAATTTTCTAATAACTCCTATACATTATCTTTTATCTTTGTTATAAAAAACACGTATATGAATCGAATTCCTTCATCCGAATTAATTATTAACAGCGACGGCAGCATTTTTCATTTACACTTGCAGCCGCATGAAATGGCCGATACTATTCTGCTGGTAGGCGATCCCGGGCGGGTCGAAATGGTGGCGAGTTACTTCGACCGTGTAGATTATCGCGTGGCCAACCGCGAGTTCGTAACCGTTACAGGCGCATATCGGGGTACGCCGCTGACGGTGGTTTCAACCGGCATCGGTACGGACAATATAGACATTGTTGTCAATGAATTAGACGCGCTTGCAAATATTGATTTCGCTACGCGCACCATTAAGCCGTCGCACCGCATGCTGACCCTGCTGCGATTGGGTACTTCGGGAGCGTTGCAGGCTGATATTAACGTCGGTGACTTTGTGTTTTCCGACATCTCCATTGGGTTCGACGGGCTGCTGAATTTTTACGCCCGCCGCAACGAGGTATGCCTGCAGGACTACGAAGCGGCATTTGTCGAGCACATGCAATGGAGTCCGCAACTCGCCGCACCGTATTTTATACCGGCATCCGACAAATTGGCAGCCTTGTTTGCCGATAGCGTCATTTGCGGCATTACGATTTCGGCGCCCGGTTTTTACGGTCCGCAAGGCCGCGTGCTTCGTTTGCCGCTGGCCGATGCGCAAATGAACGAGCGTATCGAAACGTTTACGTATCACAACCGGCGCATCACCAATTTCGAAATGGAAAGTTCGGCCTTAGCCGGATTGTCGAAACTGTTAGGCCACAAGGCCGGCACTATCTGTTGCATCATCGCCAACCGCGTTAGCAAAACTGCCCTGCCCGACTATCAATCCAATGTCCGCTGCATGGTCGAAATGGCGCTGGATAAATTAGGAATCAAGAATCAGGAACTATTATCGCCTACTTTAGCTGATGGACAGTAGTCAATAGTCCAAAATCAAAAATCCATGTTACATACAATAATAAATTTACTCGCCGATCCTGATACTGTGGTATTTGATGCAGTAGCCGAGCGTTTTCTGGAAGAAGGACGTAAAACGATTCCACTACTGGAAAAGGTGTTGGCGGAGCACCATGACGAGTATATACGTGATCGTATTCAAACGCTTATCCGGCAGATACACGCGAAAGAGGTGCAGGATGGCCTGCAACAGTGGCTCGACGGTGCTTACCACGATTTGTTGGAAGGCGCTTACTGGATTGCCCGGCAACAGTACCCTGCCCTGCGATGGGAAACGTTACAGAACGACCTCGACAATATTCTGAAGGATATTATCATTTGTACAGCGGACGACGCCCTGCCCATGCCTAACAAACTGACGATTTTCAACCAACTTTTTTTTCTGTCGCACGGTTTTAAGCGGACATCGGATACATTGAATCCGTTGTATTGTTTTATCAATCGCGTGGTGGAAACGCAGTACGGCAATGCTATTTCGTTGGGGACGCTCTACTTGTATTTGGCGCAGCAAAATGGCTGGCCGCTGCACGGCGTATGCCTGCCCGATGTTTTTCTGATTGCATACACCAATAAGGAAGATCAGGTAATATGCTATATCAACCCGTTTAATAACGGGCTGTGGGCGGGCAAGTCGTCGGTAACTGCATATCTTGAGCAACGGGGTATTGTGTCTCGACCGGCGTATTACCGGCCGTGCGACAATGTAACGGTGATTTTGCGGTTGCTTGAATATACGATTTATACATTTGAACAGGAGGGGAAGCCGGCGCAGGCTGAGAAATTCAGGGAACTGCTGCCGCTTTTCGGGGGACGTACAACCCATTTTTTAGAGGGGATATAAAAACAAAACAGGGATTTACATCCCTGTTTGCCTTTAACCTAACCTAAAATTTAACCCATGGAAACTATTCCTTTTTCCGAGTACAAAGATACTACCTATTTTTCGATAAAACATTAAGGTACTTTTAAATTGTTATTAAACCTATGTTTCACAATTGGCAAATGTCAATCCATCACCAAAATAATCGACTTTCACAGCGCTACTCCTATCAATTGCGCCGGCCAGTATTTGCTTAGATAACTCATTGACTAACTCGCGTTGCAGCACCCGTTTCACCGGTCGTGCGCCATACGTCGGGTCGTAACCCTGTTCGACCAGATAATCCAGCGCATAGTCCGATACATCCAACTGCACATGTCCGGTTTGCAACATCTTTTGAATGACTGCCAACTGCATGACAACAATCTCCCGCACATCGTCTTTGGTCAACGGACGGAACATAATAATATCGTCGATGCGGTTAAGAAATTCCGGTCGCACCGTCTGCTTTAACATCTCCAGCACATTGGTCTTTGTCCGCTCAAGTACCTGTTCGCGATTGGCGTCGTTTAATTGCTCCATATTTTCCTGAATCAGGTGTGAGCCGACGTTTGAAGTCATAATGATAATCGTGTTTTTGAAATTGACTATGCGCCCTTTGTTGTCGGTCAGCCGGCCATCGTCGAGCACCTGTAGCAGGATGTTGAACACATCAGGATGGGCTTTTTCAATCTCGTCGAGCAGCACGACCGAATAGGGTTTGTGGCGCACGGCTTCAGTCAGTTGCCCACCTTCATCGTAGCCCACATAGCCTGGAGGAGCGCCCACCAGCCGGCTGACGGAATGCCGTTCCTGATATTCGCTCATGTCGATGCGTGTCATCATATTTTCGTCGTTGAACAAAAATTCGGCTAATGCCTTTGCCAGTTCCGTTTTTCCGACGCCTGTTGTCCCCATAAAAAGGAATGACCCAATGGGACGCTTGGCGTCCTGCAAACCGGCGCGGCTGCGGCGCACGGCGTCGGATACCGCCTGTATGGCTTCATCCTGCCCTACAACGCGCAGGTGCAAATCGGCTTCCATGTGCAGCAGTTTTTCGCGTTCGCTTTGCAGCATTTTTTTTACCGGAATGCCTGTCCATTTAGCCACTATCTCGGCAATATCTTCCGAATTGACTTCTTCGTCGACTAACGTAAAATTGCTCTCGGCTTTTTGTTTGTTCAGGCGTTCAATTTCCATTTCGGCCTCGCGGATTTTCCCGTAACGCAACTCGGCTACAGTCCCGTAATCGCCGCGGCGTTCCGCTTCTTCTGCTTTAAATTTTAATTCTTCGATACGTTGCTTATTTTTCTGGATGGCGTCGATCAGATCCTTCTCTTCCTGCCAGCGCGCCCGTAGTGCATTCCGTTCCTCGTCAAGGTCGCCGATAGTTTTGGAAAGTTCCGCAACCTTTTCCTCGTCGCCTTCGCGCCGGATGGCTTCGCGCTCAATCTCCAGTTGGCGCACCTTGCGGTCGAGTTCGTCAATGGACTGCGGCACCGAATTCATTTCCAGCCGCAGTTTGGCCGCCGCCTCGTCAATCAAGTCTATGGCTTTGTCGGGCAAATAGCGCGACGGAATATAGCGCGACGAGAGTTCTACGGCGGCAATAATCGCATCGTCTTTAATCCGTACCTTATGATGGTTTTCATAACGCTCTTTCAGTCCGCGAAGGATCGACACGGCATCGGCGGGCGTCGGCTCGTCCACCATCACCGTTTGGAAACGGCGTTCCAGCGCTTTGTCTTTTTCAAAATATTTCTGGTATTCGTCCAGCGTCGTAGCTCCGACGGCACGCAATTCGCCGCGCGCTAAAGCCGGTTTCAGGATATTGGCGGCATCCATCGCCCCTTCGCTCTTGCCTGCACCTACCAACGTGTGGATTTCGTCGATAAATAGGATAATATCGCCGTTGCTCGACACCACTTCCCGTACGACGGCCTTCAGACGTTCCTCAAACTCGCCCTTGTATTTTGCGCCGGCAATCAGCGCCCCCATGTCAAGTGAAAAAATCTGCTTGCTTTTCAGGTTTTCCGGCACGTCGCCCGTTACGATACGATGCGCCAGCCCTTCGGCAATAGCTGTTTTCCCGACGCCCGGTTCGCCCACCAGTATGGGGTTGTTTTTCGTGCGACGGCTGAGGATTTGCAACACCCGCCGTATCTCGTCGTCACGCCCGATGACGGGGTCGAGTTTGCCGCTGCGTGCTTGGTCATTCAGGTTGATGGCATAACGATTCAGAGCGTCGAACGTCTCTTCGTCCGATACACTGTTGACCTTTGCGCCCTTGCGCACGCTGAGGATAGCGGCTTTGAGGTCTTTCTCGTTCATGCCGTTGTCCTTCATCAGTTGCGCGACCTGATCGCCCGCGCTCAACAGCCCCATCAATAAATGCTCGACAGATACAAACTGGGCGCCCATGCCGGTAGCCGCTTCCTGCGCTTTCTGCGTGACGCGGGTCGCTTCGGTCGACAAATACGGGCTGCCGCCCGACACCTTCGGATAGCTGGCAATCAGTTCATTCAATTTCGCTGAGAGCGTAGCCACCACGACGTCCAATTTGCGCAACAGCAAACTGGTGATACCCTCCGTATCGTTGAGCATCACGCGCAGCAAATGCCCTGTATCCACCGCCTGATTTGAATTGTGTTGCGCCAGCATGACCGCATTCTGTACGGTTTCTTGTGCTTTAATAGTGTAATTGTTTAAATTCATAATATAATCTCCTTTCGTACCCTATCTTTGCAAAATTATTGCCAAAAGAAAAAAGATGACAGAATGGCAGGGTTTGAATTAGGAATCACTACTGTTGCGTTTATATTAATTGAATAATAATAAATCATTCCTTATAAACACGATATAGCACTGATTATTAATAAGATATTAATAAAAAAGTTGAAGGAAATCTGCAAGATATTGTACCTTTACGGCAAGAAATCTTGCAAAAAGGATAAAAAAATGACAGGCACACTACCCGACAAAAATCAAAGAGGGTTGTTCCGCCCGCTGTTGGTGAATATGATAGACTAGCGTCATGAGTTAGCGCTGTTAGCCGATACGATGGACCGGCAATACTTCGAGGACGAGTTTAGTCCGCTGTATTCCGGGGTTGGCGCGCTGGGCGTGCTGATGCGGTTGATGGATGGATGCCTGATTTTGAATTATTTAGAAAATTTAGGAAACGAGACGTTAGTACCTGCATGGCGAAGAAGGTATCCAAATCAATGCCCTGATGGCAGTTTGCGCCCGAAACTTGAAGAAAATGATGGAAAGACTTACCGAAGAAGTTAAACGACTTTTTCGGCTCATTTTTTCCCGACACTTTTTCCCGAAAAACTGCTGCCTGAATGCCGCTTAATTTACATTTTAAGGAACGACTAAATACTGGTCTCATATATTATTTATATCTTTTATTTTCAGCTATAAAGATACAACTTTTTTTGCAGATAACCCTATTTTTTTATGACTTTTTTAAAATATAGGGCTGTCAGACTTTTGAGACAGCTCCTGCGCTTCATGCCTTACGCATCGCACCGTTCAAAAAAATCACAATTCGTACAACAACATCCCGCAACAAACAGCCTGAACATGAGAGAATAACCCCTTCTATTCGGCATTCAGCACCTGATATTCAGCATTCATCGTTATTTATCAACAATCTTTCATTATCGCCATATTTTTTGCTACTTTTGTAAGCGAAAAAAATTACGATATGGTATCATTTATACACCTACACGTTCATACACAATATTCCATTCTTGACGGCATGTCGTCCATTGCGGGGCTGTTCAGGAAAGCGCAGGCCGACGGGCAAACGGCGCTGGCGATCACCGACCACGGGAATATGTTCGGCGTAAAAGAATTTCTTAATACCGCCCGCAAATTTCCGGATGTGAAACCGATTATCGGATGTGAAGTATATGTGTCGCCCGAAGGCCGTTCAATGCGGCGCGGGAGGGAAGACCAGAGCAGCAATCACCTGATTCTGCTGGCTAAAAATCTGAACGGGTACTATAATCTCGTCAAATTAGTGTCGCGCGCCTACATCGAAGGGTTTTATTATAAACCGCGTATCGACCATGAATTGCTGGTACAATATCACGACGACCTGATTGCCTGTTCGGCTTGTCTGGCGGGCGAAGCGCCGCGCGCTATCCTGAACGGGAATGTGGAAGAAGCGGAAAAAATCATATTGTGGTATAAACAGCTGTTTGGCGACGATTATTACCTCGAATTGCAACGTCACGAGACGCATGACCCGCGAGCCGATCAAAACGTATTCCCCGCGCAGCAGAAAGTCGGGGTACACTTATTGGCGCTGGCACGCAAGCATAATATCAAAATCATCGCGACGAACGACGTCCATTTTATCAATGCCGAAGACGCTGATGCACACGATCGCCTGATTTGCGTCAATACCAACTCCGAAGTGGACAACCCTACACGTATGCGCTACACCAAACAGGAATGGATGAAAACCCGCGCCGAAATGGCCACCTTGTTTGCCGACCTGCCCGAAGCCCTTGAAACGACATTGGAAATAGCGGCAAAAGTAGAGACATACAGCATCGACAACAAGCCGATTATGCCCTATTTCCCGATTCCCGGCGATTTTACGGATTCCGACGAATACCTGCGGCATCTGACCCTCAAAGGGGCGGCGGCGCGCTACGGCGACCTGACTGACTCTATATGTGAACGGATCGACTTCGAGTTGTCGACGATTAAACGCATGGGGTATCCCGATTATTTTTTGATTGTACAGGATTTCATTGGGGCGGCGCGGGCAATGGGCGTATGGGTAGGCCCGGGACGTGGGTCGGCAGCCGGTTCGGTAGTGGCCTACTGTTTGGGCATTACGGACGTCGACCCGTTGAAATACGATTTGCTGTTTGAACGTTTTCTCAATCCCGAGCGCATTTCCATGCCCGATATTGATATTGATTTTGACGATGACGGACGTGCCAAAGTATTAAAATACGTAGAGGATAAATACGGGAAAGACCATGTTTCGCACGTCATTACTTTCGGCACGATGGCGGCACGGTCGGCTATTCGCGACGTAGCGCGGGTACAAAAATTAGAACTGTCCGCCGCCGACAGATTAGCTAAAGTCATCCCCGCACGTTGGGACAAAAAGCAGCCGAAGAAGGACGAGAACGGGCGACCGTTGACGGACGAACAGGGAAAACCGGAAGAAATAGACATGCCTGTTACGCTGGAAAATTGCGTGCAATACGTCCCGGAATTACAGCACGCCCTCCACGACGACGGAAATCCGCTTCTGCAAACGACCATAAAATTCGCCATGCAACTCGAAAATTCGATTCGCAACACCGGCGTACATGCTTGCGCGATCATCATCGGGCGGAATAACCTGACGGAACATATCCCGATTTCTATTGCCAAAGACAAGGATACGGGCGAGGACTTATGGGTGTCGCAATACGAAGGCTCGTGTATCGAAGATGTGGGCATGTTGAAGATGGACTTCCTCGGCCTGAAAACCCTGTCGATTTTGCGTGATACCGTCGAGAACATCAAACTCCGGCGCGGCATCGACGTCGATTTGACACATACCCCGATGGACGACGCCAAAACCTACGAACTATTCAGCCGCGGAGACACGATCGGCACGTTCCAATACGAATCAGACGGGATGCGAAAATGGTTGCGTGAACTGAAACCAACACGCTTCGAGGATTTGATTGCCATGAATGCGCTCTATCGTCCCGGCCCGATGAGTAACATCCCGAGCTTCATCAACCGCAAGCACGGATTAGAAAAAATCACCTATGAATTGCCCGAAATGGAAGAAATCCTGAGCGACACGTATGGTATCACGGTCTATCAGGAGCAGGTCATGTTGCTGTCGCAAAAATTAGCAGGTTTCACAGGCGGGCAGGCCGATACGTTGCGCAAGGCGATGGGGAAAAAACAAAAGGAAACACTGGCAAAAATGAAAAACGACTTCCTCACCGGCGCAGTTCAAAACGGACATAACGAAGAAATCTGCAACGAAATTTGGCGAGGCTGGGAATCATTTGCCGAGTATGCATTCAACAAATCACATTCCACCTGCTATGCACTGTTAGGTTATCAGACCGCTTATTTAAAAGCTAACTATCCGGCCGAATACATGGCGGCAGCGCTGAGCCGCAATTTGAACGACATCGACGAAATCGGCAAATTCATGGACGAATGCCGGCGTATGGGCATCAAAGTGATGGAAGCCTCCGTCAACGAAAGTTACAGCAAATTTACCGTTAACGCCGCCGGACACATCCGTTTCGGCATGGCGGCCATCAAGGGCGTCGGCTCGCTGGCGGTCGAAACGATCGTGAAAGAACGCCGGACAAACGGGCTGTTTCAAAACGTCTATGATTTTGTAGAGCGCGTGCCGCTCAACACCGTCAACCGCCGGACGATTGAAGCCTTAGTACTGGCCGGCGCATTCGACGAATTCGGCACCATCACACGTCCCCAATTCTTCGGAAAGGGTACTAAAGACGAAGTATTTATTGACAGCCTGATTCGCTACGGAAACAAAATACAATCCGATAAAGTACTGCATGCAAATTCGCTTTTTGGCGGCCAGCACGAAGTAAGCATACTCAAACCGAAACTGCCGACCGACGTCGAGGAATGGACTACTCTCGATACCCTGAAACGTGAAAGAGACGTAACTGGCATGTTCCTCTCCTCGCATCCGCTGGCGAAATACCAGTTTGAATTAGACCATTTCGTAACACACAATCTGGCCGATATACAAACCTTGCTCGAACAAGTCCCGACCAGTACGACGTTGCAAAGCGCCGTATTTAGCGTCACCGGCATTATAACGGATAAAATCGTGCGAGAAACGAAAAGGGACCGGAAACTCTACATGCATTTTAAAATCGAAGACTTGAGCGGTAAATGCCAGTTTTCGCTGTTCTCGAAAGATTATGATAATTTCAAGCAATATATCGACGTAGATCAGGCGGTACTTATCCGGTTTCAGTTTATGCAGCGGGGGAGAAGTTGGGATATGCCCGACAACAAACAGCCCGAATGGAGGGTGCAGATACGGTCTATCGAACTTTTGGGAGACTTGCGCGATAAGGTACGAAATATCCGTATCACCCTGCCCGTCGAAAACCTGACGGACGAGTTCATTGACCGGTTTGCGGTTAGTGTGGAAGCAGCGGCAAAAGCAGAAGAGAATAAAGGGAAAACAAAATTGATGATTCTGCTCACTCAGCAGAACAGGAAACTATATGTGGAAACATTGTCGCGCAAATACCGCATTTCCCTGTCGCAGGATTTTCTTGATTTCCTCCACACGGAAGGATTATCGTATAAAATCAATGTGACGTAAACAAAAACGAGTATCTTTTCAGATACTCGTTTCTGCCTAACCTAAACCTATGAAAAACTATTCGTATATAAGATACCGAAAGCGTAGAAAAGTTTAACTGTTTTTTGTTTACTCAACTATTTTTTTACTTTATGAGTGATTTTTTTTATGCGGCGGCCACTTCGTTATTACTTAGTTTTCTATTAACGCCTTTACTGGTGCGATTTTTGCGCCGCCGGCGGGTATTGGACGAAGGAGGACACAGGAAAATACACAAAGGATTTATCCCGTCGATGGGCGGTATCATTATCTTCCTTTCTTTTTTGCTGGCTACACTATTGTGGGAGCCTATTGAGGCTGTGCTGCACCGGCGCTTTGAACTGGCCGCGCTGATACTGGTCTTTTTCGCCGGCATCCGCGACGACATCGAGCCTTTGCGCCCGATGCATAAATTAGTCGTGCAGATTATCGCCGCCGGTATGGTCGTCATCGCCGGCGATATTCGTATCAGTTCGTTCTACGGGCTATGGGGTATCGAGGAATTGCCGATGTGGTTAAGTTATTGCGGCAGTATTGCATTTGTGATATTTGTAACCAATGCCTTTAATTTGATCGACGGCCTCGACGGGCTGGCAGGTACGCTGGCGGTTTTCTCCTTCTCGTTCCTTTGCGTCTGGTTCTACGGCGTCGGGAACGATTCGGAGGCCATGCGGACGGCCTGTATGATCGGCGCGGTGCTCGGTTTTCTCTATTACAATTGGCAGCCGGCTTCCCTGTTCATGGGTGACACCGGCTCGCTGGTCATCGGTTTTATGTTATCGGTCAGCACGCTGTCGTTTATCCGACTTAACGGCAGTCTGCCAGATGTGTCATACTACAAGTTCCACGCAATATTGAGTGCGGGATTAGCTGTGGTGCTCTTGCCGGTTTTCGACACTATCCGCGTATTCTTATTGCGTCTGCGTCAGCGACGATCGCCGTTTTTGCCCGACAAACAACATGTGCATCATGTAATCCTGCATTTGGTGCAGACTCATGCCAAGGCCGTGCGGCTGATGATCGTCGGCTATCTTGTCATCGCCGGATTGATCTTTTGGGCCTGCAAGTATCTTTCCGACGACCTGCTGCTGCTCTCGATAATAGCTTTCTGCATCGGCGTCAATGCACTTATCAAGCGTATCGTAAACCGTTCGTATAAAAAGGAACGGAAGAAAAAGAGCCCTGTGACGGGATGAGGGGGTTGAAAGTTACATGCGCGCTACACTCCAATGCAAGTCGATATCTACATCATAACAAATTTATTTACACTATTCTATATTTACACAGGATAGATGAGGGGACATAAAAAGTAGGAGCATAACGACCCGACAAGGGAAAAAACGCGGCTCCCTCCGTCGCTAATGATACCACTTGTTCGGCAACCTCTGGTGCAGGATTTCTTCGATATTGTCCGGCGTGTCGGGGTGGGCTACGACGGTTACTTTTTGAGAACTGTTTTTATAGCTGCCGGCGACTTCAATCGGGAATCCTTTTAACGTTAGATTGTTGTAGTGGAATGTAACGTATCCTGCGGGATTTTCTCCTAACAGTTCCGACAGATTATCAGGTATAATACAGTCAAATTCAAATATTAACGGCTTAAATAGCAGCGGAGAATTAGCGTATAGCTGTTCGTCCGATTTTTCGATTACTTCATTGCCCCGATAGTCCGATACCATATTTGACAGCGTTTCCGTACTCGACACATACCTGAGCAGTTTGGGTGTTACTTTGTGGAGCATCGAGTTGAAGTATTGCAGGTGGCGGTTGAGGTTCCGATGCGGGGAGAGCAGGATGTTGAAATAGCCGCCGCCCTGCATTTGAAGCGCCCGATCATGTGAGAAGTCTCCCGGCGTTTCATCGGAATATACCCATGTATCGTCTCCGATGACGGCTTGCCATTTGCCGTTGATTAAAAACGCGAGGATGAGGAAAATGTCGTTGTCGCTGGTGCTGTCTTTGGTATCGCTGTTTACGTAGTCGTAGTGCAGCAGGTGGACGCCGGTATAGTCGGCGCGGTACTTGCATATCCAGTCCCATACTTTGTTCGTTATTTTCAACTCGTTGATGTATTCCAGAGTACAGGCAAAATCCTGACGGCCTAAGGTATAGTCGTAGTCCTGTTTTTCATAGCCTGTTTTTATACCGCTACACAGCCAGTCGTCAGGGAGCTTGTCGGTGCGCATGTTTTTTACTTCACCTAAGTCCAACAGTTCTACGTTCTTGCGGAAAATGTCGTCCTTACTTACTATATGAAACAGTCCACCGCCGTTGTTTCCGGCGTTAGATGACTTCGTTCCCACATCAAAAAGGCAGGACAGGGCTTTGTGCAAATCGGAAAGGCTTGTTTTTATCAGCGCTTCGGGGATGCCACGGATGGCGTCGCCGCAAGTGATAAACAGTTGTGCGTCATACGGTAGCCAATAGTTCCCCGTTATTTGGCAGGCCGCCGGCGCGTGGATTTTTTTAATGAGCTTGTCGGCGACTTTTTCTACCGGCATGGCTTTGAATGAGAAACTGCCGGTGTTGACGGTGCCCCAATAGCTGACGGACATGCCGCCTTCAAAGACTAAATTTAGTCCTTGATGAAAAAAGCGAGAATCAAATGCTAATTCTAACCGGTAATCATATAATCTATAAAAGTATGTCCGTATATTTTTTTCAAAAATAGCCCCGTCTTTCTGCTCTATTTGGCCTAAGTGAATTTGAGTTTGACGTATTCCGTCCGGAGCACGATAGATGCCCCTTATATAAACTTCTAATTTATCGCTTATTACATAGGAACTCTCGTGGGATAGTAATTTTAATTTAATGGATATATCCATTAAGATTTCTGTATCACTAAATAAATCTGTTATTTCTAAAAACGGGTCGAGGTCGGTGTAGAAAAAGTCTTCATGCGTCGTGGTTACTTTCTGACCTCGAGCAATAATCCCTTTTGATAGAATAGTAGTATTGGATGTGTCTAAGTCAAGATTTAATATGGCTTTATCATGGCTTTTGTA
>JAIRKX010000075.1 GCA_031259805.1 Prevotellaceae bacterium
AGGCGCGCACGAAAGTCGACCCCACGGACATGGTAACCAACTATCCGTCGGAGCTGATTATCGTGATTCCCGCGCTGGCCGCCGGAAAATATCAGGTGGAGGTAACGACGCAGTATACCCCCAATAAATTCCTGAACGAACCGCGTACAGTCATATTCGATAAGATACTGACCGTACAGTAGATCGGCCATAGAGAGGCTCCCTTCGGACGATGAGAAGGCGCCTCACCAAGTCGAGGGAAGGCGCCTCACCAGTCCGAGGGAAGACGCCTCACCAGGCCGAGGGAAGACGCCTCACCACAGTTGTGAAAAGGACGGGACAAAAAGTCCCGTCTTTTTTTATGGGCAGAGAAGTCTATCAATGAAATCCTCCTCCGGACACCAGCCCCCGCAGGCGCGCTTCACGCTTTATTTCAATGACTACAGGCTGCCGGTTGAAAACTTTCTAAAAAAAATAACATAACGATCCATAAATATAAATGAAAATAACTATCTTTGTCGCTCAAAAGTATATTGTACTAAAATTTAGTTAGAATATGAAATTTATAATTTCAAGTAGTGAATTGGTAAGTCACTTACAGTTAGTAGGCCGTGTGATAGGAAATAAAAACACCATGCCGATTTTAGATCACTTTTTGTTCCGGTTATCGGGCAATCAATTAAGCATAACGGCGTCTGATATGGAAACCACATTAGATACCGTTATTCCTATTGAGAATAGCGATGACGAAGGCGCGATTACCATTCCTGCGCGATTACTGACGGAATCGTTGCGCGATTTTGCCGAACAGCCGCTTACATTTGTAGTCGCTCCTGACAATTGCGAAATAAAAATCAGTTGGGCTGGCGGCGAGTTTAATATCACAGGCTTGCCTGCCGAAGACTATCCGGTTAAACCGGAGTTGACCGATGTGCGGGCAAATTTGTCCATCCCGGCGAATGTGTTGCTCGATGCCATCAATCATACGCTGTATGCTACCGCCGACGATGAATTACGTCCGGTGATGAACGGTATTTTCTTTGATTTGGGCGAAGAAAGTTCATCGTTTGTAGCATCCGACGCCCATAAATTAGTCAGCTATACCCGCAAGGATGTTAAGGCGAGTCAGACGTCGTCCTTCATATTGCCGAAAAAATCGGCCAATTTGTTGAAAAACATTTTAGCTCGGTTAACCGATGTCGTAACCATCGAATTAGACGACAAAAATGCAGTGTTTACCTTACCGAGTTATTCGTTGATTTGTCGCTTGATAGAAGGTACATATCCGGCCTACCGTTCCGTTATCCCGACCAATAACCCGTTCCATATCACCGTCGACCGGGTGGACTTTTTGAATTGTGTACGCCGTGTGGCAGTCTATTCAAATCAAGCCAGCAACTTAATCACCCTGAAAATAGCCGATAATGTATTAACGGCTTCCGCACAGGATCTGGATTTTTCCGTATCGGGCTACGAGCGGATAAACTGCCAATACAGTGGGGAAGAAATGGCCATCGGTTTTAAAGCGAGTTTTCTGAGCGATATTTTGAGCAACCTTTCTTCACAAAATGTCGTAATCGAATTAGCCGATGCAAATCGCGCCGGTCTTATCTTGCCGATAGAAAAGGCCGACGAAAACGAAGATACGCTTACTTTATTAATGCCGATGATGATTGGGGCATAAACCTCCTTTTTTTAAAATATTTATGCTAAAGCCGCCCCATGGGGCGGCTTTAGTGTTATTGTGCATCATCAATGACTATAATAAAGACCGGCGGATTGGATAAGCCCAATCCGCCGGCATTTATTATATGACGTGCAATACAATAGTATTATTTAGTCCGTTTTCGGCTCTTCCGTATCGGCGACAGTCGCCGGTTTGGGTTCGTCGGTTATTAAGGCTACTTTATCGCAGTAGTTATAACCTAATGCGGCAAGCCGTTTCTTTTGCGCCGGCAATTTATCTACAAAATGCTCCCAATCCTTGTTGGCTTTCGGCGACCACAAGCCTTCCGATAACGCCAGCAACCGCGGCAACAACATGTATTCTACGTTTTCGGGAGCAAATAAAAACTCCGCCCAGAGGTTCGCTTGTCCGCCCTTAATAAAAGGAATGGCCGATTCGGGAAAACTTTCAAAGATCGGGTCAAACGAATACACCTTCTGTAAGGGCACAAACCCGCCGATGGCTTTCTGTTTTTCGGTTGCCGGGTCGGCCTGATAGTAGTCAATATAACAGTAATTCGTGGGCGCCATAATGATTTCGTTTCCGTGCGCTGCGGCTTTAATAATCACGGAATCGCCTGCCCAGCTGCGCCAGAACATGATGGTTGCGCTTGACGATACGCCGCCTTCCAGAATTTCGTCCCAGCCAATGATGCGTTTACCGTATTGATGAATGTGTTTTTCGACCTCGCGAATCATCCAACCTTGCAATTCCTCTTCATTGGCCAATTTAAGATTCTTAATCCGTTGCCGGCATTTGGCGCATGCAACCCAATTATCTTTCACCGCTTCGTCGCCGCCAATGTGGATATATTCCGACGGGAACAATTCAACGATTTCATCCACTATATCTTTAAAAAATTGAATGACGTCGTCGTTGCCGCCGCACATAATGGCTTTCGGCGGCCAATAAGGGCCAATCTGCACATAATAGTTAAACGTGTCGCAGGCAAATTCCGGATACGAAGCCAAGATTTCGGAACAATGGCCGGGGATTTCAATTTCGGGAATTACTTCAATGTTGCGTTGAGCGGCGTAGGCCACAATTTCCCTGATTTGTTCTTTCGTATAATATCCGCCGTACGTGGCCGGCTCGCCTTCCTGTGGCGGTTCGCCTTCCAGCCATGGCACCGTGCTGCGGTCAACGCGCCACGCGCCGATTTCCGTCAGTTTAGGATATTTTGCTATTTCAATCCGCCAGCCGTGGTCGTCGGTCAGGTGCCAGTGGAATTTATTGATTTTATACATTGCCAGCACATCCAAATGTTTTTTGATATACTCCACATCAAAGAAATGCCGCGATACGTCCAGCATATTGCCGCGCCATTCAAAACGCGGATAATCGACAATCGTGGCGGCGCGGAGCAGAATACGTTTCGGCTTTTTTGCCGTTACGTTGTCCGGCGCCAATTGGTAGAGCGTTTGTAAACCATAGACGAATCCTGCATTCGTATTGGCTTCAATATACACCGTTTTGTCGGAAACCGTCAGGCTGTACCCTTCTTTGCCTAACGACGGGTTTTCATCCCTATTCTTATAGAATACAATAGCATTGGGGTTTTGAAGAGTATCCCGGCCCGACTGTGGCTCATTGAGTATGGTAAGCGACAGTCCAAAATAACGAAGGATAAAATCTTGTGTATAATACCTGATTTCATCGTCTTCGGCTACATTCAGGAAGACAAGCATCGTATTGCTGTCCAACGTATAATGACCGGAAGAAAGCGTCAGTTTTACCGGCTCCGGAACAATACTGACAGGCTGCGAACATGCCGATAGCAGCAAAAGCAACCCTAAGAGAAAAGTACAACTTAATTTCATAAACAAAAAGCTATGTTGTTAATAAATAATTGAATTAATTTTTACAAAAATCGGTTTTAATAATTGCGATGCAAAAGTAGAATTTATTTTTTGAATGTACAAGTTTTGATTATACACGATTTTTTATTGTATCTTTGCACTCCCCAAATCCATATTTAGAGTTATTGACCTATGGTGTAACGGTAGCACAACAGACTCTGGATCTGTTTGTCAAGGTTCGAATCCTTGTAGGTCAACCACAGTAAAATCAGTGAATAAGAAGCTTCTCAGTGTATTGAGGGGCTTTTATTTTTTGCATAATCAGGTAAGTTTTGCAATCGTCGCTCGTGATTTTGTCAGAAATTGAAAATTTATAACTATTATATATGGCTCTATTCTTCTTGACGGGGTAATTTGAGGCGGAGTTAGGGATTAAATTCGTTCCGCATTGCCTGCTTCTATCCATCCTTCTCTTCCATCGGGCAGACGGATGTTTTGCCAGTCCGACAGTTCGTCGATGATGGTTACTTTAGCTCCTTCGTGGAGCATAAATAAGTCTTTGCCGGTGTTACCCGGCGCGCTTTTGACAGGTACGACGGCAGGGAAAATGATGGCCTGACTGCGGTCGGATACTTCGCGTTGCTGATAGAAGGCAAAGACGATGCTGCCGACCGTTAGCAGGACGCAGGCTACCGCCATAAAGAACGATAATTTGCGCAACCGCACCGAACGAATGAAAAAGAACCCCGACAGGCATAACAACGTGCCGGCGACAAGAAACAGCGAAAGCATCGCCCATGTGTCGGCGTCCGCCCATTGGCGCAGGTTACGTACCCATGTGAACAGGAAAAATTCCGGAACCGTATCGACCCTGTCTAACGTGCGGAGTTGCGCCATTTCGAGGTTGTAGGCTATGGCCGCATCGTTGGGAGACAGGCGTTGCGCGCGTTCGTAGTAAAGGATGGCGCGCGCCGGTTCGTTTTGCTTGAAATAGGCGTTGCCCATGTTGAAATACAGTTCTGCCGAGACGGTATTCATCGCTTCGATTTCGGCGTAAAGTCGAGCGGCGTCGCTGTATTGCCCGTTAGCGTAAAAAGCATTGGCCTGAGACCATAGGCTGTCGACAGCCCCCCAACTCCCAAAGGGGAAGAAGAGGCAGCATATCCAAAAGAAAAGGGAGGAGAGTAAGAGTTGGTGTATTTTTTTGTTCATCGTTATTTGGACTTATTATTCATCGTTCATTTTAATAATTGTTCGAATCGGCTGATGGCGGCTATTGCATTGTCGTATATTTTCTGCATTTGGACGCTGCCGCCGGCGGGGGCATAGCGTGCGAACTCGCCTTCGTCGATGACCTGCAAGAAGCGTTCGATGTCGGCTTCCGGGAGTTGCTTTCGTTGCAGGGTTTCCCGTGCCGTTTCGCGCGAAAGGTCGGCGATGGCGATGCTGATTTTATCGCTGATATAGCCCCACAGCGCTTTGGTCAGTTCTTCGTAGAAGCCCGATTCGTTGCCTGCTTTCAGGAGCGCGGCGGCGATGTTTAGCCGTTTACGCGCCATTTTATTGGCTTTGCGATTGCGCACGAGGACGACATTCTGCGCCTCCTTCCGCCGTTTCGACAGCACGGCATACAGTCCTGCAAACAGCAGCCACTCTACCGCTATCGAGAGGTAGTACCCGAGTGAGCCGAAGAACACCTGTCCTTTTTTGCGCCATTTCGGTTGTTCGGTTTTGATGTAACGGATGTCTTCGCCCAGCGATTTAACCGCCTGTTTATTGACGCCTGTCATCACGGACGATCCTGCATTCGGGTCGCGTGCCACACGGATTTCCAAGGGTCTCGACGCCAGCGTTACGTATTGTTTTTTGGCAATATCGAAGTACGAAAATTCCACCGGTGCGATGGTAAATGTGCCGGCGCTGCGCGGGATAAACGGTATTTCAAACTGTTTTGTCCCGCTGATGCCGCCGGTCGACGTTTTGCTGTTGTCGGTGATGCGTGTGTCGTAGGTTTCAAAGTCGGGCGGCATGGTTATTTTCGGGGTTTCCACCAGTTTGATGTTGCCTTCGCCGCTGATTTTGATAGAGAGTGAGGCGGCGTCGTTGGCCATCATCGTGTCGCGCGTGAGTTGGGCATCCATTTTGAATCCCGTCCCCACCGCGCCGGCGAATGATGCGGGGGCATTCGTCGGCAGCGGGTTGACGTGTACTGTTACCGGCGGCGAGCTGATGTGCTTGCGCACGATTTGTGTCGATGCGCCGAAAAAGTCGTCGAACATGCTCCGACCGGAGCGCCGTACCTGTATTGCGCAGGTAATTTCAAACGGGTCGATTTTCAAATCGCCCGTCTGCTGCGGGAAAAGCACATAGCGGCGCACGACGGCGCTGTTATATATTTTCCCATTGACGTTCTCCCGCTGGAAATTCAACTGCTGCGGCGCTTCTGTTTCCTGACTCCAAAAGCCGTTGAAGGTAGGGAATTTCACATCTTCAAAACCGGCGATATTCAGGGACTGTGAATAAATTTTCACGGTCGCCGTCAGGTACTCGCCGCGATAGACGCTGGATTTGCTGACGGTGATACGCACGAACACATCGCCCGCATCCACCGTAGTCGCGTTGCCCTGTGTTCCCTGTTGTGAAGGATGGTTCTGCTGCCCGGCCTGTTGCGGTTCGCCTTTGATTACTTCAATCGTTGAGGGCTGTGTCTGATACGTCTGACCGTCCACCACAATAGAGGCCGCGCCTAATGTGTATTTGCCTTCTTGCACTGCTCGCAGGACATAGATGAAACTGGTTGTCTGCGACTGTGACACCGTCCCGTTGTTAAACAGTACCTGCTGGCTGGTCGAGCGCGAAGGTCCGGCAATCACTTGGAATCCGGAAAAGTCGGGCGCAGTCATATTCCCGACGTTCGCATTGGCCGAGAACGTTACCCTGAACTGCTCATTGACGGACACCACCCGCGGCGCGACGACGCTAAACTGCACATCGTCGGCGTAAGCCATCCCCATGCTGCAAAAAAAGAGCAAAAAGAAAGAAGCAAACATCAATCCCCAAAAGGAGGACTTGCCGGTAATCACCGGTATTTCATATACTGACTCTTTCATACAACTTTTGTATATAGTATTCATTGTTCATTGTTTTCTACCAGTTTTTCTCTATTTGTTGCCGCCGCAGCGCTTTTGCTTTTTCCTTATTTACTTTATCCTGTGTTTCCTTTTCGTCTGCCTGTATAGCTTCCAGCATGCGTTGCGCATCCTGCGGCGAAATTTTTTGCTGTTGCTGTTGTTCGTCTTCCTGTTTATCCTGCGGCTGCTCCTGTTGCTGGTTGGGCTGCTGCTGCTGGTCTTGCTGGTCTTTGTT
>JAIRKX010000107.1 GCA_031259805.1 Prevotellaceae bacterium
ATGTATTGTCGTATACAATTTATCTTTATTCCGTGTTTGAGAGTGCAAATGTACGCATCTTTTTTAAATAGGCAAGCGTTAATTGTTAATTGTTAATTGTTAGTTGTTAGTTGTTCTTAACTCTTAACTCTTAGTTCTTAACTCTTAGTTCATTGTCAATCGTTCATTTTCAACTCTCAACTTTCAACTTTCAACTCTCAAACAGGTGTTTGCGGACGGCAGCTAAGAACTCCTCCCTGAAGAATGTGCGGATGACGAAATCGACGCACTGGGGGTTGAGGCCGAAGAGGTCGCCGTATTTCTGTTCGAGTTCCTTTTGAATACTAAACTCCGTACCTATCCGCAGGTCGTTTGTTCCTAAAGGGAATACTCGTATGGGGTTCCACACGATCCGACCGGTACTGAAAATCAGATTAGCCACTCCATAGGGACGGATTCCGAAGGCGGGGTTGTCGTCGCGCTGTGTTTGCTCCTGCTTGCGGTCTGCCCACCAGCGCGCCCATCGGCTGTTGCCTTTGAAGTAGGGGTCGTCTAATATCTTCGGCGTCAGGGTTTCGCCTTTGAGGTCTCGCCCAGCCCACAGCTGCGATTTCTGTACGTCTACCAGTTCGTCCTTGTGCCGGTCGAGAATGTCGAAGGCTATTTGTCCTACGTCGAGCGTCTTCAGTCGTTCTGTAAAGGCTGTGATGGTCATTTGAAAGTTGAAAGTGGAGAGTTGAAGGGGTGAAGAGGTGAAAAGGTGAAAAGATGAAGGGGTAAACCATTTCACCCTTTCACCGCGCGTAGCGCACTTCACCCTTTTTACCTTCTTAACTCTTAGTTCTTAACTCTTAGTTCATAACTCTTGTCGTGTTGCGTTTAAGAAAAAAAGGGGGCTATTGCGCCCCCTCGTTTTTGTCCGCAGGCGCTTCTGAGGGCGTTTCTACAGGCTTGTCCTCTGCAACCGGTTTGCCGTTTAAGATTCTGTAAGCCTTCGCCAGTTCCGCCCTGCGTTTCGTTTCGGGCAAATCCTGCCATAAGGATGGCATGAAATGCTTTACGAACTCCGTTTCCTTTACCGATTGCGCCCACTCCCGGTTGAAGTCCGCCGGATGGTCGGCGCTGTTAGCCGCGCTCAGTTTCATACGCTAAAAGGTAACGGTTAGGGGCGTACTTTCGTATCCTTCGACGCCGGCGGCACTCAGTGTCGCGATGTCGGCCAGCGAGACCAGCACATCTCCTGCGGGGCTGGTCAGCGACAGCCGGAACGACTTCGTGGCAGACTGCGCGACGACGCCGGTTATCGTTACCGTCGTGCCGTCGTCCTTTTTAACCGCACGCCATAGTGAACTGTCCGACAGCTCCGAGGTGTAGATATCGAACAGGTCTGTTTCGTCGCAGCCGGTTTTCACCTTCACGTCGACCGTCGTAGAGGTCTTTGCAGCCATCGACAGTTTGACGTCGATAATCCCGCTCAGGTCAGCCGGGTCAAAATCGTCTATCCGTTCCGATACGTCGAGGAGGTCGGCAAACAGCCCACGGTCGCCAAAGTTGATGGTCAACGAGGCGACGGAGATGTTTTGCCCGTCGCCTAACGGGTTGATGCTCGTGTATACTTATAATATATACCCTCGATTAGTACGTTATGTGATAGACGGGCGATACCAAATTGACAGCAATGGCACCGAAAACGGAGTCAGACCTCTGGCACTGGGGAGGAAAAACTGTCTGTTCTGCGGTAATTATCAAACTGCCGGACGTGCCGCCATCATCTATTCTTTGTTGGGGGCTTGCAAAATCAACCGGGTCAATCCTGTCGAATGGCTCGCCGATGTCCTGAACCGGATTAATGATTGTAAGGTGAATGACCTCGCTCGATTGTTGCCCGGGCTGTAGGTGAAAAGAAAGCTCATGGGGGCAGTTCACCGAATGCTTACGGCACACCGAGATCGGCGAAGCCTCCCTCACGCTTCACGGCAAAGGCGCATACAACGGTTAGCATACCACGACGATTTATACCATTGGGAACTGAGTGTTGAGCACATATCATTGGAGGTGCGGCCGGTATTACTACCGGCCACGTTTGTTTTGTATGATATGAAGGGTGCCGGCAGGGTGCAGAGTTGTAGGCTAAAAAAGATTTTTCGTTTTTTCTACGAGTTGTTTTAAATAGGGGAAAGCGGTCATGCTGACTTTTTCCATCGGATGATATAGTGTCGATTGGTTTTGGTGCACTTGCGGAATGAGTCCGAATATATTTAGAATAAGCAGCAGCACACTGATTATCAAAACCGCCTTCAATAGCGACAGGATAGCTCCCAATAGCCGGTTGAAGAATGCAAAGGCCACCATACTACTGATTTTATCGGCAAATCGACCGGCCAGTATGACGGCCAGCAATACTATAATAAACGTGACGGCAAATGCTACCCCGTTGGTTACTGATTCGCTCACTTTAAACCAATCGGAAATATAGTGTGCGGTAAAATGCGAAAAGCGGTAAGCGCAAAACAGTCCAAAGAGCAATGCCAGCAATCCGAATAACTGGCGAATGAAGCCCTGTCGCCAACCCATAAAAATGCTTATCAAAAGCAAAATGGTAATAATAATATCAATGTAATTCATGTTGATTTGATTATTTGTTATGTCATTTTCTCTATGGTTTTGTTTCCACATAGGGACGCAATTTCTCGGCCCTGTCTTTTTTTAGAATATTGTTCGTTATCAGCGCGTCGACGGTGCAGGCTTCCGCTCCCGCTACTTGCCTGAAATGCAGAATGCCGCGTGCCACGTATGGGCCGATATAAGGATGGGCTTTGAGCACGGTATCGGAGGCTGTTTGTAAATCAATGCGCATGAAGAGATCGGTATTGACGGTGATTTGTAAGGCGATTTGTTCGAAGCGTTCATCAGTCATGCCGCGGATTTCGCGCAGTTGCTCGATGGTGGCAAAGCCACCCAAGCGTTTGCGGTAGGCTACAATTTGTCTGGCGGTAGCTTCGCCGATGCCGTTTACTAACTTTAGTTCCGCTGTGTCGGCCGCATTGATTTCGACAATGCGCGGCTCGCGTTTCGGGAAGCGCAGGCTGTCGAACCGTACGCGAGGTTGAATCTTCGGCAAGGCGGCGGTATCAATATGGATATAGGATTTCAGCTGCTCAAAATGCTCGTCGCTGACGACAAATACCTTTTTAAAGTCGTCGGGCGTACGGAATACAGCGCCTTGCGAACGGTAATTGACAATGGTCGCCGCCTGTTTCGGCGAAAAACCGAGTTGTCCGAACATCGTCGTATCAGCCGTATTCGGGTCGAAATAAACGTAATTTATTTTACGTTTTTCGTACCGCTTATAGTCCGTATAACGATCCTTTCGTTGGTAATCGAATGTAAAGGACGGTTCACGGGCATCGTCGACCGGCATTAGCCGCGACAAGCTGTCGATATAACGCTTAAAGCTGGCCATATCCTCAACGGATGAGGTAGGCGACGGGACAAGATTCGGCCATATAATCAACCCGGACAGCAATACTATCAACACCGCCAAGCCGATACGCTCGCTTCTTGAAAATGAAACCAGTATCTTCAGTCGTTCTATCATTGCCGGTATCCATTACGAGAGAGTTGTCGATTGGGCGTGTGCGACTACGGTTGCGGCGTGTTGAATGTATTCATGGCGCGGTCAATGCCTGCCAGACCAAAGGCTTTAATCGCGTCAATCGCTCTGTCGAGCACGGCGGGGAGCGTTTTTTGTTCCTCGTCGCTCCATTCGCTCAACACGTAATCAATCTGCCGGCCTTGCGCGAAGGTGTTGCCGATACCCACGCGCAACCGGGCATATTGCCGGTAGCCGATGATTTCATTGATGTTCTTCAGTCCATTATGTCCGCCGTCGCTGCCCTGCTTGCGCATCCGCAAAGTGCCGAAAGGCAAGGCTAAATCATCGACTACAACCAATAATTCTTCCATGTCGAACCGTTCGGCCTGTATCCAATAATTGACGGCTTTCCCGCTCAGATTCATATAAGTCGAAGGCTTAAGCAGCATGAAGCGTTTGCCCTTGAGTAGAATTTCCGTAATCGCGCCATAGCGGACATTTGTAAAATGGGATTTCGTCGCCTCTGCCCATGCATTCAGTACGTCAAAACCCACATTGTGGCGGGTATTAGCGTACTCCGGCCCAATATTCCCTAATCCGACAATAAGAAAGGCCATACGAATTCGATATGTATTGTCGGGATTTTTATTTTTTCTTTTCCGCTTCGGCCGCGGCGCTAGCTGCTGCCGCCGCATCAGCGGTCGCGGCGCGGGTTGTCTTCACAGCGCAAATGATTGTCGTCTTCGGCGTAATAATCGTCAATTTTTCAAACGATAATGCACCGGCTACAATATTTTTGCCTAATCCCAGTTCGGAAATATCGACCGGTAGCGTATCCGGCAAGTCCTTGGGCAGGGCTTGTACTTTCAACTTGCGGGTGAGAATGTTCAACCGGCCACCGGCGCGCACGCCTACGGAATTTCCCGTAAAGATAATCGGAATGTCGACGGCCAACGGCTTTGTCTCGTCGATCGCGTAAAAGTCGATATGCAATGCTTTTTCGGTGAGGGGGTGAAATTGAACCTCGCGCATGACAGACGGGTGCGTTTTCCCGTCGATGTCGATCTCTACGATATACGTGTTCGGCGTGTACAGCAGATTTTTCAAATCTTTTTCGTCCACCGAAAAATGTATATTTTCCGTATTGTTTCCATACAGTACGCAAGGTACTTGTTGATTGCGTCGCATCGCTTTGATGTCGGCCTTTTTGCCCACTGTCCGGGCAGTTCCATTTAATGCAAATGTGTTCATTACTTGTAAATAATTTAGTTAAAAAAGTGTTACTCAATCCGGCCAGCGCCGAAAACCCATGGCACTCATAGCTAAACAGCTTTGTTTTTGGGACGGCAAAGGTAAGCATTTTTTTTGTAATGTAAAAAGAGCACAAAGAGGAACCCAGGGCTGACGCATCTAATACATATGTGATG
>JAIRKX010000111.1 GCA_031259805.1 Prevotellaceae bacterium
CATCACATATGTATTAGATGCGTCAGCCCTGCTACAACCCTATATCCGCCACCGGCAATTCTTAATTTTTACGTATCTTCGTATAAATTTTTTTCGTTTTCGTTATGATTGAGCAAATAGAAAAATTCATTACACGCTGGCTTGAGTCGCTGGCACTATCGACGACAAACTCCTACCTTACGGCCGATATCGTATTGCTGATGGCGGCGCTGGCGCTGGCTTATGGCATTTTTTACACGGGGCATGGTATTGTTTCGTTCGTGGCAAAAAAATTAGTAGCGCGAACCGACTCGGTGATCAACGCAGAATTATTGCATAAAAAGTTCTTCCGGCGGCTGGCATACTTTCCGGCGTTGATTGTGCTAAATCTGTTCACCTCCTTGCTGTTTGTCGCGCATCCGAGAATACACAACGCGCTGGCGGTCGTCGTAGCCATTGCGTTTGTGTGGGCGGTGAGCCGCCTGCTGTCCGCCTTCCTGAAGGCCACCAGCGCCGTATACAACAAAGCGAAATACGGCAAACAAAGCGCCATGAACGGGCTAGCGCAGGCAGCGCACACGGTCATCACCATCGTCGCCATTATTTTTAGCATATCCCTCCTGCTGGGCATCCACATCGGCACATTGTTCGTAGCTTTGGGCGGGGCTTCGGCGATATTGATGCTGGTATTCAAAGATTCCATTTTAGGTCTGGTCGGCGGAATCCAGTTGTCGATGAATAGGATGGTACTGCCCGGCGACTGGATTGAAATGCCTTCGGCCGATGCCGACGGCACGGTAATCGAAATTTCGCAAATCACGGTAAAAGTGCAAAACTGGGACAATACCATTGTGACCATCCCGACCTATAACCTGATTTCGCAACCGGTGAAAAACTGGCGCGGCATGTCGGAATCGGGCGTACGACGTATTAAACGGTCGATTTATATTGACATGACCAGCGTGCAGTTTTGTACGGACGACATGCTGGCGCGTTATCGCAATATTCAGTACGTCGCCGACTATATCGACCGGAAACAGGCTGAAATCGTCGCCTACAACGCATCGGAACAGGTTGATATTTCAAACGCTATCAACGGGCGTCGGCAAACCAACTTAGGCATCTTCCGCGCGTATCTGCAACGCTATTTGGAACATCATCCGCAACTGAGCCGCGATTTTACGCTGATGGCGCGGCAACAGCAACCGACCGGCTCAGGCATCCCCATTGAAATATATGTCTTTGTCAAAACCACCGAATGGGTCAAATATGAAGTTATCCAGTCCGATATTTTCGACCATATCATTGCAGCCATCCCCTATTTCGACCTGCGCATTTTCCAAAATCCATCATGGAACGACTATCAACTCGTCATGCGTAATACATAATGCGTCCGCCTCACCATTTCATATTTTTTTTGTATCTTTGCACCTCCAAACGAAAGAAGCAGCCGCATGGATACAACAACATCATCCCGAGTTTTGTTTATTTGCTCCGAAATAGCGCCCTTTGTGCCAGATTCGGAGATGTCCGTTATGGGGCGCCTGCTTCCGCAATGGGTGCAGGATAACGGGCGTGAAATCAGGTCATTTATGCCGCGTTTCGGACATGTCAACGAACGACGGAATCAACTTCACGAAGTCATTCGATTATCGGGATTGAATTTGATTATCGACGATACCGATCACCCGTTGATTATTAAAGTGGCGTCGATGCCGGGCTCACGGACCCAAGTATATTTTATTGATAACGACGATTTTTTCCAACGGAAAAATGCATTGGTCGACGACGACGGAATGCCGTTCGAGGATAACGACGAACGGTCGATCTTTTTTGTCCGCGGCGTACTCGAGACCATCAAAAAACTGCGGTGGAAGCCGAATATAGTGCATTGTCAGGGATGGTTTACGTTTCTGGCGACGCTGTACATGAAACGGGCATACAAGGACGACCCGATATTTTCGCGCACGAAAATCATACTAGCATTCACCGAAAACGACATCTTTGAAGGCACGTTAGGCGCCCGGCTAAGAGAAAAATTAGTGTCGGACGGTATCCGGGCGAAAGATGTAGAGACGCTGGAGACGGCGTCCTACGAAAACTTGGTGAAAGTAGCCCTCACCTTTGCCAATGGCGTTATCTTTTTCGGAAAGAAAAATCCGAAAGTAAGCACATGGGTAAGAGCGGCTCAAAAACCAGTTCTCCACTGCAAAAAACCGCAGCAAGAATTGGAAATCTGCAACGATTTTTATACTCAAATTATGCGTACACGATGAAGCGAAACTCTCTTTTCTTTTTCCTGCTATGTGCTGCTGCGGGCATTTTCAGCGCCTGCATGACGGCCGACGATTCCTTCGGTACGGGATTAGTACCCGACGACCAAAAACCGCGCGTATATGTCCATACCATTACTGACTTGCCGGTATATACGGCCACGCTCGATTCGATACAAACCATTGCCACCAGCGCCACCGCCTGCTTGTTCGGAAGCATCAACGTCGCGCCGTTCGGTACGATGAACGCCAATGCCGTTTTTAGAATGTACCCGGCGGCGGTCGACCACAGTTTCGGCGAACAACCCGTATTTACATCGGCTAATTTAACCATGATTATCTCCGGCCGCAAAACTGCCGACGACGACCAGCAGAGTATTGTCCAGAATATCCACCTGTACCATTTGAGAAAAACTCTGTCGTACGACTCGACCTATTATAACACGTCGATTTCGACCAACGACTATGAGCCAACGCCGATCAACCTGCCGGGCGTTACGTATAACGGCGGCGATACGCTTGAAGTACCCTTGACAAGCGACTTCGGCTACCATCTTTTAAGCGCATCGGCTACCGATATGGATTCGTTGCTACATTTCTACGAACACTTTAAGGGCCTTGTATTAAGCGTGGATGCGCAGCCGGACGGAACGCCCGGCGGTCGCCTGAACCAAATGGATGTGTCGTATGCTATGCTGACACTCAATTATAAAAACGATGAGGGACGCGATACCTCATTTTATTATTATGGCGATTACAGTTTAATGTTCAGTACCTACCGACATTCGTCATCGGCGCTGGCCAATTACGCTACCCCGCCGCCGACGCCCGCCGCCATGATTTATTTCGAATCGCTGGCCGGCGTAAAACCGGTGATTGACTTGACGACCATCAAAGATTCCATCCTCGCCCTGTTGCAGGCACGCCGCTTACGTCCCGACCAGTTAGTGATCAACAGCGCCGAACTGTCGTTTACCGTCAAGATGAACGCCACGCAGTTCCTGACGAATTTCCCGGAGGCATTAACCCTGTGTTCGAGCGATACGACCGATGGCCAACTGATCTATTCGATAATCAGTGATGTCAATACCAATGCGACCTTCGGCGGATCGCTCAACCGATCGTTGCAGCGTTATACATTCAATATTGCACAGTACCTGCAACAACTAATCAAGGAAGACCAGACCGGCGGCATAACCTCGCCCGTGCAATTCTATTTATTCCCCACCACTACTGTGTCTGATTCGTATGGATATACTTATACATTATTGGATAATCTCTCCTATTCGTATGGTGAGTTATTCGGTGCAGGAAGTGATTCGCCGGTAAAACTGAATCTGGTATATACGATTTTGTATTAATGATCAATTCCGTCAATTCGTTATTCTTTCTAAAAATGTTACGTAGTCGTTCCTTAAAAATGTAATTTAAGCAGCATTCAGGTAGATTTTTTTGGGGAAAAGTAACGAAAAAATGAGATAAAAAAGTCGTTTAACTTTTTCCGGTAAGTTTTTTCATCATTTTCTTGAAATTTTATGCACAAACCACCATCAGGGCGTTGATTTTGTATACCTTCTTCGCCATGCAGGTAATTCTATATCATCCTGAACTCTGTCTTTAAGTGTCCAATAATGGGCACTATCGCTGCCCGTGACCGGTAATTTCTTACGCTTCTGCTGTCGCTGACATCGTATCACTCTTTTCAGGCTGGGCGGGAATGATAATCTGTCCCCTCTTTATCTCCCGCTGACTTCTGGCGCCACGATCATAAACGAGTTCCGCTGGCAATAGCCAATATTCAATTAACGAAAAGAGCTTGGCATTTCTGCAAGCTCTCCTCCATAAAAAACTTAAAAATATGAGAACTAATCACTCAGTGAAAAGCGACGGAAACCCGTTACCTTTACCTCGGTATCAACAGATTTCAAATAAGCCGCTACCGATATTTTGTTGTCTTTGACAAACGCTTGATCTTCGAGCGTGCTTTCTTTGAAGAATTTATTTAACTTTCCTTGTGCAATTTGTTCCACCATGTTTTCGGGTTTCCCTTCTTGGCGGATTTGTTCACGGTAGATGTTTAATTCTTTTTCAATAACTTCTTTCGGGCAGTCGTTGCGGCTGACCGAGACGGGGCTCATGGCCGTAATTTGCATGGCAATTTCGCGTCCTGCTCCATTGGGGATAGCTTTAGTGAAACCTACAATAGTGGCCACCTTGCCGGTCATGTGGATATACGACGAAATAAACGGCGCTTCCAGTGTTTCGTAGTAAGCGATAAGGTGTTTTTCACCCGATTTACCGGTTTGCTGTACGATTAATTCTTCGACCGTTGTTTCGCCAATGCGGGACACTTTCAGAGCGTCGATGTTGGCGGGCAATTCTGCCAGAGCCGTATCGGCAACACTGTTGGCGACTGCCTGAAATTCGGGATTTTTGGCCACAAAGTCGGTTTCGCAACCGATGGCCACTAATATCGCTTTGCGGAAGTCGGCCGACACTTTCGCAATGACGGTCCCTTCTGTCGTTTCGCGGTCGGCGCGTTTGGCTGCTACCAATTTACCTCGTTCGCGAATAATTTCTTTGGCTCGTTCAAAGTCGCCGTTGGCTTCTTGCAGCGCTTTTTTACAATCCATCATACCGGCGCCGGTCATTTGGCGCAGTTTCACTACATCTTGTGCTGTGATTTCCATTTTATTTTTCTCCTTTTTTATAAACTGTTTTTTCCATTACATTATCTTCCTGTTCCGGCTCTTGTATTTGTTCTTGGGGTTCTTCTTTTACCTCCTGCTCCTTGTTTTCCCGTCCTTCTTTCTTTGCATTTCTACGGGAACGCAAGCGTTTTCCATCGCTACTATCGGCAGATGTATCTTTGGTGGTCGTAACGATTTTTTCCTTCTCACTTTTACTTTCCTGCAAGCCCTCGTTGATGGCCCGGCACAATATCGACACGATCAGAGAAATTGACTTGGCTGCGTCGTCGTTCGCCGGAATCACATAGTCAATCGGCGTCGGGTCGCAACAGGTATCGACCATCGCGATGACCGGAATGTTCAGGCGGTTGGCTTCTTTCACGGCATTCATTTCTTTTTGTACGTCGATGATAAAGAGGGCTGCCGGCAGTCGGTTCAAATCGGCGATAGAGCCTAAGTTCTTTTCGAGTTTGGTGCGTTGGCGGGTTACTTGCAGGCGCTCGCGTTTGGCCAATGTTTCGAACGTGCCGTCGCTCGCCATTTTGTCGATGGTGTTCATTTTTTTTACGGCTTTGCGGATGGTCGGGAAATTAGTCAGCATTCCGCCCGGCCAGCGTTCTGTTACATAGGGCATATTCACAGCTTTTGCCTGTTCGGCCACAATATCTTTTGCCTGTTTTTTAGTAGCTACAAAAAGGATTTTGCGGCCGCTACGCGCCAATTGTTTCATCACATTGGCTGCGTCGTCTATTTTAAGTACGGTTTTGTGCAGGTCGATGATATGGATTCCGTTCTTTTCCATAAAGATATACGGGGCCATTTTGGGGTTCCACTTCCGTTTCATGTGTCCGAAGTGTACGCCTGCGTCTAAAAGTTCTTGGAAATTTGTTCTTGCCATTTTTTTACTTTTTTTGTTTTTTAATCCGTTGTTTTTTTGTTCTCATTGGATTCTCTTTTCATCAACCGGCAGCGGTAGCAACGGTTTGCGCGTTAATCCGTCCGGTTTTCCGCGATACGGTCATTTCTATTTGTTGTATTTGTATATAGAAATTAAAAACCACATCGTGCCTAATTAAAATCCGTTTCTTTCCATTAGCGTTTGCTGAATTGAAACCGTTTGCGTGCGCCGGGGCGTCCGGGTTTTTTCCGTTCCACCTCGCGGGGATCGCGGGTGAGCAGACCGTTGGTTTTCAAAATCGGGCGATGCGTTTCCTGGTCGATTTTACACAATGCGCGGGCAATCGCCAGGCGAAGGGCTTCGGCCTGTCCTTTACTGCCGCCGCCATCGAGGTTGACCTTGATGTCGTAGCTGGCGGTAGTGCCGGTCAGTTCCAGCGGTTGCTTGACGATGTACTGCAGGGTGTCCATCGGAAAGTACTGTTCCATCGGGCGGCTGTTGATTACAATCGAGCCTTTGCCGGGGTTCACGTACACGCGGGCGATAGCTGATTTGCGTCTTCCAAGTGCGTTGATTACTTCCATGTTTTTTAAATTTCGTTTAATGTAATTTGGGTGGGTTGTTGTGCTTGGTGCGGATGTTCGTTGCCTACATATACATGCAGGTTGCGGAATAAGGCCGCGCCAAGGCGGTTTTTCGGGAGCATACCGCGTACCGCTTCCTCTACTATAGCAAACGGTTTACGCGCCAGTAACCCTACGGGGGTTGTAAAGCGTTGACCGCCGGGATAGCCGGTGTGACGAACATACACCTTATCTGTCCATTTTTTGCCCGTGAGGCGGATTTTTTCGGCATTAATAACAATCACGTTATCGCCGCAATCCACATGGGGCGTGAAATTGGTTTTGTGCTTGCCGCGCAAGATATATGCTACGCGCGATGCAAGACGTCCCAATACCTGATCCGTAGCGTCAATAACCACCCACTCTTTGTTTACTGTGGCGGCATTGGCCGATATGGTTTTATAACTTTGTGTGTCCACGTTTCTGATTTTTTAATTAATATTCTATTTTCTTTTTTCTCAAAAAGGGCTGCAAAGGTAGTACTTCTTTTTGAAGTAAGCAAATAAATTTTGTGAAACGCAGGGCAGCAGATTCAAGTACCCAATGCAACCGGATTATTCACTGCGGAGGAAAATACCTTCCACGGCGAGTCAAAGTGAAGTAATTTTCTTGGTCTGCGGTTCATTTTATATTGAAATTACCCCTGTTTTTTTAAACTATTTTTTGGTTGATCTTCAAAAAAATCATACCTTTGTCATCGCTTCTTTGACATCCGTGATTTTTGATTAAATTAGTGAGTTAATCAAAATCCCTTTTTTCTTTTTCCACTCCCTCATTTTTAATTTCTTCTGCTGTCCGGCGTTCGTTTTTTTTCC
>JAIRKX010000136.1 GCA_031259805.1 Prevotellaceae bacterium
CGGACCCGAAATCCGGTTCTGATGCGATCAGCCATCGGTGTCCGGGCAAACGCCTGTCGGCGTGTCGCGTACGCCGTTCTTTTTCTATTGATATTGTGCCCCGCAGGGGAACTCATAACTCATAACGCATAGGATGACGGAGCAATGAATCGCCACATTATCACATATATTTTAGATGCGTCAGCCCTGAGAACTTTTAGCTCCTAAACAATCGGAATAAAAAAAATTCATACCTTTGTCTCCACATGAAGGCAATTTTCAAATACCTTTGCGCCGGCGTACTGCTGGTGGCTTATACGGTAAGTATGGCAGGTTTCGGCGTGCCTTATTGCCTGTGCGCCCACGAGCATCCATCAGCCGGCGGCTGTCGGCACGTCTCTGCGGATCGGCTGCACGACAGTTGTTGTACACACGACGAAGCCGCGCCTTCGGACGCCGGTTGCTGTCATGCCCCGCGTCCGGCGGAATCGGATAGCCCGGATGACAGCCCGTGCGGATGCTGCACGACGGTCGTCTGCACCTTGCAAACCGACCAGGATATAGCTCCTTCTTTTTCAAAAATCGTAACTCATTTTTTTATGCTCTGCGTGCTGTGCCAGCCGGCATTTATGACTGCCGGCGGCTTTACAGCGCGTGCGACGAGCTGTCGGGGCAATGCTCCTCCCCTGTATTGCGGCACACCGGCGTGGCTGGCATTTGTGTCGCAATGGCGTTTATGATTATACACTAAAAACAGCAGGACGGAACGGCTATGGCCGTAGCCGCCTACAGGTTCTTTTATTGTATAATTTTAAACAGTTAATCATGAAAAAAATAATTTTGTTACTTATAGGGTTTTTACCCTTCTGCACGCTGCCGGCGCAACAGGTGCGAGGCATCGTGTGGGGCATAGCTCCGTCGGGAGAAAAAACGCCCCTGGCCTATGCCGCCGTACATTGGCACGACACCCATACCGCCGTGATGACCGACGACAACGGACGGTTTTCTATTCCCCTGCCGGCTACATGGCCGGCTACGCTGATGGCTTCGTTTGTCGGATATAGCAGCGACATGCGTAGCGTAACGAACGATACCACTTTTGTGGAACTGCTCTTGTACGAAGGCGCAGCACTCAACGAAGTGCAGATTACCGGACGGCAAGCCGGTATTTATAATGCCCGCCTGACACAGTTGAAGACCGAAGTGATCAACGCCGCGGGATTGCAAAAAATGGCTTGCTGCAATATCGGCGAAAGCTTTGAAAATTCGGCAAGCATTAGCGTCGGGTACAGCGATGCAGTGAGTGGCGCACGGCAAATACGCCTGCTCGGATTGTCGGGCATCTACGCGCAAATGCTGGAAGAAAACCGTTCCGACATGCGGGGGCTGGCTACGACATTCGGGTTGAGTTTTACGCCCGGCCCGTGGCTCGAAAGCATTCAGGTGGCAAAGGGTATCGGCTCCGTGCTGCAAGGATATGAAAATATCACCGGCCAAATCAATCTCGAATACCGCAAACCGACTACGCCCGAACCGCTATTTCTCAACCTCTACATCGACCGGTTTGGACGGACGGAAGGGAATGCGGCCTCGTCGCTGCAACTATCCGATAAACTATTTACCACGCTGCTGGCGCACGGATCGATCGACCCGATGAAAACGGACAACAACCACGACGGCTTTATGGACGAGCCGGTGAAAAAACAAATAAACCTTGCCAATCGTTGGCTGTATGTAGCCGACAACGGCTCGATGCTCCGGTTTGGGGTGAAGGGACTGTACGAAAAACGCGACGGCGGACAATTGGATTTCGACGCATCCCGCCCGCGCGATACAACGCAATACGGTACGGGTATCGAAAATACGCATATCAATGCCTATATAAAATTAGGCGTCCCGCTCATCGATACCATAACGAACATTGCATTTATTGCCGACTACACGTTTCACGATTTACGTTCATTCTTCGGACTGAAGGCGTTTGACGGAACAGAACATACGGCGAACTTCAACATCCTGTTTCAATCAAAATTCGGACAGCATCACGACTATATGCTGGGAGGCGGCATCCACTGGGATCGCTACCGGCAAGGGTTGCAGGATGTATGGTTTCCCGCGTCGGGACAGGGGCGGCAGCAGGAGTATACCCGTATGGACAGGGACGAAACGGTAGGCGGACTGTTCGGAGAATATACTTTCTCGTACCACGACAAATTGTGGATAGTGGCAGGGACGCGAGCCGATTATCATTCGCTCTTCCAATGGTTGATTACGCCGCGCGCCACACTGAAATATAACATCACCGACAACCTCATCCTGAGGGCTTCGGGTGGACGCGGTTTCCGGACAGCCAATGTCGTTACCGACCACATCGGTATGCTGGCCACCGGACGGCAAATCTCGATAGACGAGCCCCTCGACATCGAAGACGCATGGACGTATGGCGGCAGTGTGGCGTGGTACTTTCCGCTTTTTCAGGACGACCGCGCCTCGCTGGGCTTCGATTTCTTCCGCACGCAGTTTACCAATCAAATCATCGTCGATCAGGAGGACGACCTCGCGCGCATACACATTTACAACCTCAACGGACAGTCGTTTTCCAATACATGGCAAATTGATTTCAACGTGGCGCCGGTCGAACGCTTTTCGGTCATGGCCACCTTCCGCTACACCGACGCGCAGACCACCTACCGAAACAACCGCCTGCGCGAACGTCCGCTCAACGACCGCTTCAAAGCAGTCCTGAATCTACAGTACGCTACGCGGATGAATATTTGGACATTCGACTTTACCGCCCAACTGAACGGACAAAGCCGTTTGCCCGACTTTGCCGCAACAAACGGCAACCGCTATTCGCCGGTATATCCCCTGTTTTTCGCGCAGATTACACGCAAATTCCGTGGCATCGATGTATACATCGGCTGTGAAAACCTGTTCAACTACACCCAGCGCGACCCGATACTCCTTGCCTCCGACCCTTACAACGCCGGATTCAACTCCTCCGTCATCTGGGGACCGCTCATGGAACGCCGAATTTACGCCGGCCTGCGATTCATTCTCTTTAATTAAATATTGAATAAACAAATAAACATTCATAACAATGAAAAAAACACTTACACTAATTTTCTGCAGCTTGTTTCTAACGGCCGGGATGGCCGACCTGCAGGCGCAAACAAAGAAGAACGAAGCGGAAGTTACGTTCGAGGTCAACATGAATTGCCACAATTGCAAGAAGAAAATCGAAAATTCACTGCCCCACGAAAAGGGCGTAGTAGACATGAAGGTTTCGCTGGAAAAGAAAGAAGTCTGGCTCAAATTCCGCACAGACAAAACGACGAAGGAATTATTGCAAAAAGCAATCGAAAAGTTAGGCTATACCGCTACGGAGAAAGTTACCGACGAAACCGTGAAGCGTAAAACGTAGGCGTCCCCTGACCCTGATTGACGCTACAAAGAGAATAAAAGCGAATAAAGTAGCAGTACCCGCCGACCTCCCCGCCGGCAACTACAAATTGAGCATTACGACGCCGTTCTCCGAGAGTAAAACCTTGTTGAAAGAACCGCGCACCTATGTCTTCGATTACCCGTTGGCGGTGTG
>JAIRKX010000225.1 GCA_031259805.1 Prevotellaceae bacterium
AGCCCTCCGCGTGCCGTTAGGCACGCTATGTTGGTAGAAATGAAAAGGTGAAAAGTCCACCCCCGCCCTACGGACACCCCCGCCAGCGGGGGACAGCCGTGCGGGAGAACCTGACAGGCGAGGCCTGCGTAGCTCTCCCCCGCTGGCGGGGGTGCCCGTAGGGCGGGGGTGGACTTTTCACCTTTTCATTTCTACCAACATACCGTGCCTAACGGCACGCGGAGGGCTGCTGTGTTCACCTTTCTACCTACATCAGGCCCCTACGGGGCAGTGGAGAGTTGAGAGATTCCTCCCTCCGCACCCTGCGGGTGCTCCGGTCGGAATGACGGCCGCTTTTGAAGGAAGAGGAGCGGTTGGGCGGCTGGCGCAGCCGCCGCACAACCGCCCTCCAATCACTTTCCGCCGCCCCGTCATTCCGAACTGCGAGGAGCGAAGCAGGAGGAATCTCCTCATACCCGCACCTGCCGTCTCTGCGAGGACGAAGTCCGAAGCGCGTCATTGCGAGGAGCGCAGCGACGACGCAATCCAGCACATTTGCCCTTTCCGGAGTGCTTCGGACTTCGTCCTCGCAATGACGCGCTTCGTCGCGGAGCCTGTCCCGAGCGTAGCGTGGGGGCTCCTTGCAATGACGGAGCAATGAATCGCCACATCATCACATATATTTTAGATGCGTCAGCCCTGTGGGCGGTATGCGATACGCCCCTGCTCCTTCAAAAAAAAATCGTACCTTTGTCCCTCATTTTTACAGTTACTAATACAATAATTATATGCAAACGATTGACACCTACAGCTTCAAAGGCAAACGCGCGTTGGTGCGCGTGGACTTTAACGTTCCGATGAACGAATCAGCCGAAATCACCGACGATACCCGTATTCGGGCGGCTATCCCGACATTGAAAAAAGTATTGAACGGCGGCGGATCGCTGATTATCATGTCGCACTTAGGACGACCGAAGGGACCGGGCGAAAAATTATCGCTGAAGCACCTTGTGCCCGATTTGGCAAAGAAATTAGGCGTCCCCGTACAATTTGCGCCCGACTGCATGGGCGTCGAGGCCGCCGAGCGGTCGAAGAACCTGCAACCCGGCGAGGTGTTGCTGCTGGAAAACCTGCGTTTCTACGAAGAAGAGGAAGGCAAACCGCGCAACTTGCCCGCAAACCCGACCGACGAGCAGAAGAAAGCCGCCAAAGACGCCGTCAAAGAAAAGCAGAAAGCGTTTGTGAAACAATTGGCGTCCTACGGCGATTGCTACATCAACGATGCATTCGGCACAGCGCATCGCGCCCATGCCTCCACCGCGCTGATAGCCGCCTGCTTCCCGAACGATAAACTGTTTGGTTATGTAATGAACGGCGAAATAATGGCTGTCGACAAGGTGCTCGAAAACCCCGAACGTCCGTTTACGGCTATTTTGGGCGGGTCGAAGATATCGACAAAAATCACCATCATCAAGCAATTGTTGCAGCGGGTGAACAATCTGATTATCGGCGGCGGCATGAGTTTTACATTTGTGAAAGCGCAGGGCGGACGTATCGGGAAATCCATTTGTGAAGACGACCAGCAGGCGCTGGCGCTGGATATCCTCAAAGAAGCGCAGGAACTCGGCGTAGCTGTTTACCTGCCGACGAAAGTGCGGATTGCCGAAACGGCGGCGGCCAACGCGCCCACGCAGGTATGCCCCATCGACCACATTCCCGACGGGTGGGAAGGCCTTGATACGGCAGCGGCCGTCGAAGACTGGAAAGACGTCATCCTGCAATCGAAAACCATTTTGTGGAACGGCCCTGTCGGCATGTTTGAAGTAACGCCTTTTGCGGTGGGCACACAGACCGTGGCGCAACTGATTGCCGACGCTACCGCACAGGGCGCTTATTCGCTGGTCGGCGGCGGCGACAGTGTGGCGGCCGTCAATCAAATGGGATTTGCCGACAGGGTCTCTTACGTATCGACCGGCGGCGGCGCGTTGCTTGAGTATATCGAAGGCATCGAATTGCCCGGTATCAAAGCCATACGGGAATAATGAACAAGGAATAATGAACAATGAGTAATGAACAATGCCCGCCGAGGGCGTAATCAATTCACAGATATGAAAAGTTTCTTTAAAATGGTACTGGCCTCGTTTGTCGGCGTATTAGTCGCAAGCACGTTGGGGCTTTTTCTCCTGTTTATGCTGATAGGCATCGTAAGCAGTTCGATTTCGTCGATCACAGCTACAAGCGAAACGGTGAAAGTGAAACCAAATTCCATCCTGCGTATCATGCTCGACCAGCCGGTGACGGAACGTTCGCAAAGCGACCTGTCTCCGGGGCTGACGTCGCTGTCGGTCGTACACAGCACCGGATTGAACGATATTTTGAACGCCCTCGAACGCGCAGCCGACGATCCGAATATTCAGCTTGTTTACCTTGATTTAAGCGTGTTCTCTGCCGGCCTTGCCCATACGGAGGAAATCCGCCATGCGCTGGAGCAGTTTAAGGAGTCGGGCAAGCCGGTCATTGCTTACGGTGATAATTATTCGCAGCAGGCCTATTATCTGGCGACGGTAGCCGATAAAATCTACTTGAACCCCTTCGGCAGCGCCTCGCTAAACGGCATGAGCGCCGAAGTCATGTTCTACAAGGGGCTGCTCGATAAATTGAAAATAGAGATGCAGGTGCTCCGGCACGGCAAATTCAAAAGCGCGGTCGAACCGTTTACCGCCGACCGGATGAGCGCCGAAAACCGCGAGCAGTACCTGACATTCATCAATGCCGTGTGGGGACACATGACCGGACGGATCGCCGCAGCACGGCACATTGACCCGGCGCAGTTGCAGCGGCTGATGAACAGCTTGAAGCTGGAATCGGCGCAGCAATCGCTCGAAAACGGTATAGTCGACCGGCTGCTGTACAAGGATGAACTGCTGGATGCGCTATGCGAGTTGACCGGCGTTGCATCCGACGAGAAACTGCAGATGGTCGACATCGCCGACTATAGCTTTTCGTCATACAAGCAGGCGATCGGGCGCAACAAAATTGCGGTGGTCTATGCCGACGGCGAGATTACGATGGGGAAAAGCGAAAAGAACATCACCGCATGGAACTATGCCAATATCCTGCGGCAAATCCGGCATGACAATACGGTAAAGGCCGTAGTGTTCCGCGTCAATTCGCCGGGAGGCAGTGCGCAGGCGTCCGAAATCATCGCCCGCGAGTTGTCCTTGCTGCAAGCCGAGAAGCCGGTGGTTGTGTCGATGGGCAACTACGCCGCGTCGGGGGGATACTGGATTGCCATGCCCTCCGACAGGATAATTGTCAATCCCGTGTCGTTGACCGGGTCTATCGGCGTGTTCGGACTGATACCCAATTTCCAGAAAACATTGAATCATCATTTGGGAATTACGACGGAAGTAGTCAGAAGCAACACGTCGGCCGATTATCCAAGTGTTACACGTTCGCTGACCACCCGCGAACGGGAAACGATGCAGGAGTCGATCGAATTTATTTATTCGCAGTTTGTGGAGAAGGTAGCGGAGTCGCGCGAGTTGTCGCTCGAACAGGTGGACGAGTTGGGGCAAGGCCGTATATGGAGCGGCATTGACGCCGTCCGGTTAGGGCTGGCCGACGAGTTGGGCGGCCTCACCGAAGCCATCGCCGCCGCCGCCGAACTGGCCGAACTGGCGTTCTACCGAACCGTAGAATACCCTGCCGTCGGCAACCCGTTCGAGCAACTCCTCCGGTCGCTGATGAAAGGCGAAGCGTCGATCGAAACGCCGCTGCCGGACGAAATCAGCGCCCTGGAACGCCTGTATAACGAAGTGAAGGAACCGGGCGTGTATGCACGCCTGCCGTATGAATTAAGAATTAGCAATTAGAAATTACGCTTCACCCCTCACGCATGACGCCTCACGCTTTACGTTCATGCTTTACGTTCACGCTTTACGCCTTCGCGCTGACGTTGCTGGCCGCCTCGTTCGGACGGTGCGCCAGCACGCAGGCAGGCCCTTCGGGAGGCCTAAAAGACACTATCCCGCCGGTGTTGCTTAAAACAACGCCGGAACAGGGCGCTGTCCATTTCGACGGGAAGAAAATCGTGTTGACCTTCGACGAATACATTGCCCTGAAAGACGTAGCGAAGAATGTCGTCGTGTCGCCGCCGTCGTTGCAGCGTCCGGTAGTGCAACGGCGGGGAAAAAACATTCAGGTCATTTTTCAGGACGACACCCTGTACACCGACCGGACTTATACGATTGATTTCGGCAGTTCCCTGGCCGATAACAACGAGGGAAATCTCTACCCGCCGTTCCGCTTTGTGTTTTCGACCGGCAATATCATCGACTCCATGGCTTTTACCGGCGTGCTGCGCGATGCCTACACGATGGAAACCATCGAAGGCGCTACCGTCCTGCTGCACGAGGCCCTGACGGATTCGGCCGTATATACGGCCCTCCCCGCCGCCGTTGCACGTACCGACGGATGGGGTTACTTTTCCATTCAGCACATCGCGCCGCGCCCCTACCGAATGTACGCCATCGAAGACAAAAACAGCAACTACCGTTACGACCCGGGCGAACGAATCGCCTTTCTCGATTCGGCCTTCATGCCGGCGATAACGGTGGCCGCACTGCCGACGATTACCGACGCAACCGATACGGCAGCCCTGCTCCAACGACCTGTCGAACGGCTATTGCTGGCGGCGAAGGAGACCGTCGGGAAGCAGTTCCTGAGCGAGTACCCGCAAACAGGCAAACGGCAATTCAATTTGGTATTCAACCAGCGGAATCCTGTAATTCTATCGCTCTCCCTGAACGGGATTGATTCGACCGGTTACGTGATCGAGCGCAACCGTTTCAGCGATACCCTCACTTGCTGGATTACCGCGCCCACCCTGCCCGACACCTTGCGGGGCATGCTGAACTACCTGAAAACAGACTCGCTGAACAACCTCTCGCCGACGGAAGTCCTCCTGCGTTTTATGTACAAAGAACCGGAGGAGTCCGCCGACACAAAGAAAAAGGACGATGCGGAAAAACCGCCGGCATGGACGCCGAAAATCGACTTTAACCAGCAAACGGGCATGACTGCGGGTGTGGTCGTCTCGTTTGAAACACTGCCGACGCACATCGACACCACCCGGCTGACCCTGTTCAAGCTGAATGCCGAAAAGAAAACACGCCTGCCGGAAACGTTCATCTGGCAACCGGATTCCCTCTCGCTACGCCGCTTTTTTATCCGCGCAAAATGGACAACCGGTACGGACTACGAATTGGAAGCCTTGCCCGAAGCCTTTACCGAAGTCTATGGCCGGTCGAACGACAGCCTCGTTTATAAATTTACAACGCCCAACCCCGACAAGTTTTGCCACATTGCGCTGATGCTCTCCAACGTGTCGTCGCACTATATCATACAAGTGCTGGATACAAAAAAGGAACGTGTCCTGCGCGAAGTAAGGACGGACAAAGCCGGGAAAATACTGTTTGAATATTTGCCTGCCGGCGAATACTGCTTCCGCTTCATCGACGACGAAAACCGCAATAACGTATGGGACCCTGGCGAAGTGCTGGCAAAGAGGCAGCCCGAGAAAGTAGCGTTCCTCACCTTACCCGACGGGAAAGATGTGCTTACGCTGCGCGAAAATTCGGAAATAGAGCAGGACGTCGACGTGGCTGCCTTGTTTATTTGGGAAGCGCCCACGTTCCCCCTGCCGCCGAATGCAGACGAACACCACGACGCAGACGACCATAACGACTACGGGACGTTGCCGGCGGCGTTATCCGACGATAAGGAGGGCAAAGATGAATAACAGACGCACTGTTTTCCTCTTTGTACTTTGCTCACTGGCGGCGGTGGCGGCATCGGCGCAGCACTTCATCGGCGTGTCGAGCGGGTACGGCATCAACACACTCTCGTCGTCTATCCATGCCGACATGCGGCCTGTCCGCAGTTGGAACAACTACGGGATTGTATATAAATTCTACGGCAGCGCCCCCTTGTGGTCGGAAGGCTTAGGCGCGCATGTAGGCACGGGGCTGCAGAGCGCCGTCAACCTGACCACGCGCGGATACCAGCGCGACAGCACGGCCATCTTCCGCTACCGCGCCATAGAAATCCCTTTTATGACACATTTACACGTATCGGTTTGGAAATTCCGCCTTGTCGGCGCTGCCGGACTGTATATGTCCTACCTGCTGGACGGCACGCAGGCGGAATTAGACCCATACGTACCGACGACCGTAGTCGTTTCCGAAGGGGACTATGCGTTTCAACCGACCGACCGGCGTTTCGATTACGGACTGCGCTTCGGCGGCGCAATTGCGCTGATGCTGCATCCGGTCGAAATCCAATTTGATATTCACTATGCCGTCGGACTGGGCTATACGCACGACCCGGTGGTCCCCGGGCAGTTCACCGTATATAACCGCTTTTCGCAAATAATCTTTGCTGTAAATGCTTTTATTGTTTTATAATGGTTCACTATCTCATCTATCAGCGGCGGACAACGCATGAGGTTACAATCGGCGGAGTGCCTGTGGGCGGGGAGCAGCCGATACGGACGCAAACCATGTGCAACACGCCTACGCAAAATATCGACGCATCGGTCGACCAATGCAAGCGTGTGGCCGATGCGGGCGCCGACTATGTGCGGCTGACGACGCAAGGACTGCGCGAAGTCGAAGCGCTGTCGCGAATTAAATACCGACTGCGCCGTGACGGGTACGCCATCCCCCTGATTGCCGACGTACATTTCCGACCCAAAATAGCGCAGGAAGCCGCTACCGTAGCCGACAAAGTGCGCATTAACCCGGGTAATTACGCCCGCTCGCAGGTATCGGCGACCGACCATCTGTCGGCGCTGCTTGAGGTGTGCCGACGCTATCAAACAGCCCTGCGCATCGGCGTCAACTACGGCTCGCTCGCATCACGGATACTGGAACAGTACGGCAACACGCCGACCGGCATGGTCGAATCGGCGATGGAGTTGCTGCGGATCTGCCGACGCGAAAACTTTTCGCAGGTCGTCGTATCCATGAAAGCCAGCAATGTGCTGGTAATGGTCGAAGCCTACCGCCTGCTGGTAAAGTGCATGGAGCAGGAAGCCATGACCTATCCGTTGCACCTCGGCGTTACCGAAGCCGGCAACGGCGTAGATGGGCGGGCGAAATCGGCCATCGGCATCGGCAGCCTGCTGGCCGAAGGCATCGGCGACACCGTCCGTGTATCATTGACCGAACCGCCGGAAAACGAAATACCCGTCGCCCGGAAACTGATTCGCATCGCCCCCCTGTACCCCTACTCCACCCTGTCGCCGCACGAAAAAACACCCCTGCTGGCCTGCCATTATAAAATCAACGAGGTCGACGACATTGTCCTCTACGCCGCCTGCGAAGCCGGCCCGCTATTGATTGACAAACATGCTGCCGACCTGAAAGTATCGGCCACCATCGCCGGCAAAAAACTCCCGGACGATAAGGCCAAACAAATCACCAACGCCCTGCTGCAAGCCGCCCGCCTGCGCTTTACACGACCCGAATACATCGCCTGCCCCGGCTGTGGGCGTACCCTTTTCAACCTGGAAAAAACACTGGACGCCATCCGCACCGCCACTGCGCGCTATGTCGGCGTACGCATTGCCGTCATGGGATGTATCGTCAATGGTCCCGGCGAAATGGCCGATGCCGACTACGGTTACGTCGGCGCCGGCCCCGGACGAATCACCCTCTACAAAGGCAAAACACCGGTAAAACAAAACATCCCCGAAGAGCGCGCCGTCGAAGAACTGATCCGCCTGATCCGCGGCCCGGTAGCTGCCGCCTTCGGGGTATAATGCATGAAATTTCTACCAACACAGCGTGCCTAACGGCACGGTGGGGTGGCGCCGGCATCCGTTTTCTACCAACATACCGTGCCTAACGGCACGCTTCTTTATTTTCATTCCGTCGGTTAAAACCGACGGCAATAATTGTTCATTTTCACCTTTTCACCGCGCGTAGCGCATTTCACCCTTTCACCTTCTTAGTTCTTAACTCTTAGTTCTTAGTTCTTAGTTAAGTCCACCCCCGCCGAGCCCTTACCAATCAACGAACCAAAAAAAATTACAGATTAAAATATATAATTTTTGCCTTTTGCTGTTTTGATACTTAAATTTAATTATTTACCTTTGCATTTTACTTCCTATAAGTAACATTATCAGAAGTAAACTTAAAGTCCTCTGAGAGCATCTCATAGATATCCCCAAAATCCGGTTTAAAGTAATCTTGACAAGCGATATTGTCCTCATTTTGTTGAGGATTGCCGCTTTGTACCCCCTGTAATCGCCTATTTTCGCCTTTTGCTATCATTGTCTTTGTAAGCATTTCTGTTTGTTTATATTTTAAGACCACTTCTGATAATGTTACTTATAGGAAGTAAACTTACCTTTTTTATTTTGTAAACAGGCATACTATTAGACTTACATAAAACAACCTTACATGAAAATGAAAAAAACACTGCTACTATCTTTGTTATCACTCGCTTCGATGTCCCCTGTTTGGGGACAAGCGCGCGTCGTACAGGTCGAACAGTTGTCCGCCTCTTATGGCGCGTCGCCGACCGTTACCTTCCGGGTCTACTGGGATACGCAGCCCGACGGCGTCCGCCATCTCGACAGCGTGTGGCTATTCATCGATTTCCAGCAGATAAACTCCGACCATTCCTTAGGCGCGTGGGCGGCGGCCACGTTGACCAACCCCGTATCGGCAGATGCCGGCACGCCGTCGTATCCCGTCGCGCTGCCCTACCGCGGCTTCTACCTGCGGGGCAACCCTTCGGGCGCGTTCGACGCCACTGTTACCG
>JAIRKX010000230.1 GCA_031259805.1 Prevotellaceae bacterium
GTCGGTGTACGATTGCTACGAAGAGAAAAAACGCACGGAGATGCTGCTTAAAGACGAATTACGCGCCAGCGATATTATCATCGGGCCGGTATATGCCCACAACCTGAAACCGGTAGCGCAATATGCCCGGGAGCAACACATTAAAATCGTATCGCCGCTCGATCCCAATGCCGAATCGTTGACGGTCGATAATCCGTTGTTCTTTCAGGTAAGCCCGCCGGCCTATTGCCGTCAAAAGAAGCTAATCGACGATATATTATCGCGTGAAAACACGCATATTATAGTAGTTACCGATGCCTCCGGGCAGGACTCGCTGTTGCTGGCCGCCTATAAAGAGCTGTTAGGCGCGCGATGGAATGAGGCGGTGCTCTACTCGCATTATGTCGTCAAAGGCACGGCATTGCGCGACTCACTGGCCGTACGGCTGCGTCCCGACAAGACGAATTGCGTGCTGGTTGCCTCGAATCAGGAAGCCATCGTATCCGACGTGGCAGCCAACCTCTACCTGCTCACCCTGCGGCAACGCTACCCGATTATCCTGTTCGGTACGGAACGCTGGCGTAATTTTGAAACCATTGATTTAACCTATTTTCATACACTGAACTTACATTTGGTAGCGCCGTTTTTTGTAGACTACGAAAAAGAACATGTACGGAACTTTGTCGTACGGTTTCAACAAACCTACAGCGTCGACCCTTCGCAATATGCGGTGCAGGGCTACGACACATTCTACTACTTCCTGCAAGCGATGATGCAGTACGGTATTCACTTTGAACGACACCTGCATCGCCACCATCCGCCGTTGCTGCAAACACAATATGTATTCCGGCACAACGGCAGCTATGCAAACGGGCTGGTCAACACCGGCACATGCCTGATTAACTACACGCCGGCTTACACTATCGAGCAACGATGAAAATCACGCTGCTGACCATCGGGAAAACCGCTAAAACCTACTTGCAGGATGAATTGTCCCTATACGAAAAACGGCTGCAACGTTACGTACGCTATGCTCGCCGCGACCTGCCCGATGTCCGCAATGCCAAAACCCTGCCTGTCGACCGACTGAAAATACAGGAAGGCAAACTCCTCTTGCAGCAACTTTCCGACACGGACGAACTATGGCTGTTCGACGAACGGGGACAGGCATTCTCGTCGGAAGAGCTGGCCGGCTTCCTCCGGCACAAGACGGACAGTCGCGTCAAATCGCTCGTATTGGCCATCGGCGGCGCCTACGGCTTCCCGCCGGAAGTATATCAACGCGCCGAAGGCCTGCTCTCGCTTTCGCGGATGACTTTCTCGCACCAAATGGTTCGGCTCATCGCCACAGAACAACTTTACCGCGCCTTTACCATTATCAAAGGCGAAGCGTATCATCATGCGTGAGGTCGGAGGTAACGTCTCACCCCAGCCGTTCCAGTTCCACCGTAAAGTGCCGCATCAGTTCGGTTTCTTTGGTGATGCGGACACCGCGTGTAATTTGTTCGCGGCGGTCGTAGACGTTTTTCAGGGCGGCGGCAACGACATCCATGTGGTTGTTGGTATATACGCGCCGCGGGATGGCAAGGCGCAGCAAATCCAGCCCGCCGAAACGGTTTTCGCGCGTCAGCGGGTCGCGGTCGGCTAACAGATAGCCTATTTCGCATCCGCGAATGCCGGCTTCGAGAAATAATTCAATGGTTAACGTCTGTGCCGGAAATTCTTCTTTCGGTACATGAGTCAGGATTTTCGGGGCGTCGACAAAAATGGCATGACCGCCTGCCGGTCGCTGGTAAGGCACCCCGTACTCGTCCAATTTTTTGCCCAAGTATTCCACTTGCTTGATGCGTGTAACGAGATTGTCCAGCTCCGTATTTTCGTCTAACCCGACGGCCAGCGCCGCCATATCGCGTCCGGCCATGCCGCCGTAAGTCAGGTATCCTTCAAATTGAATGCAGAACGTCCGTGCGCCTTCGTACCAGTCTTTACGGCGGGTAGCAATAAATCCGCCGATATTTACAATGGCATCTTTTTTGGCGCTCATCGTCATGCCGTCGGCCAGCGAAAACATCTCGCGGGTAATTTCCTTGATTGTCCGGTCGGCATACGCTTTTTCGCGGACTTTAATAAAATAGGCGTTTTCGGCAAACCGTGCGCCGTCGATCAATACCGGTTTTTGGTAGTGGTCGGCCAGCCGGCGCACGTCCCGCAAATTTTCCATTGATACCGGCTGCCCGCCGGCCGCGTTATTCGTAACCGTAACAATGATGAACGGAATCCGGTAGGCATATTTTTCCAGTGCCCGTTCCAGCTTTACAGGATCGACGTTGCCTTTGAACGGATGTTCGAGTTGGGTGTCTCTGGCCTCGTCGATGGTGCAATCCAGCGCTTCGGCGCGACGCGATTCGATATGTCCTTTGGTGGTATCGAAATGCGAGTTACCGGGAATGATATCGCCGGCCTTTACCAAATAAGAGAACAGTACATTCTCGGCTGCCCTTCCCTGATGTGTGGGCAGGACATATTCGAAGCCGGTAATCTGCGTAACGGCGTCTTTAAACAGGTAAAACGACCGCGCACCGGCATAACTTTCGTCGCCCGCCATGATAGCCGCCCACTGGCGGTCGCTCATAGCGCCGGTTCCGGAGTCGGTCAGCAAGTCGATAAACACCTGATCGGCATTCAACAAAAATACATTGTAACGAGCCTCTTTGATCCATGCTTCACGCTCTTGGCGTGTGCTGCTGCGGATAGGCTCTACCATTTTAATCTTAAACGATTCGGCAAAAGGGATTGTCATACTAAAATTTAATTTATTCAATTTTCACAAAGATACGAAAATTTATTGAGGCGTGAGGAATCTCCTGCCAAGAGTGGGAATTACCGATTCCCATATTTCCGTTGATTGTTCACGTAATTTAAGGCGGGTTCGATGTAACCGGACTTTGACGTTCGACAGCGAAAGCCCCATAATGTCGCCAATCTCCTCCACCCCCTTATGCTTTATGGAAAAATACTACCTTTGTTGAAATTTTCAGGAATAAAACCGTTGGAATGAAAAAGACAGGGTTATTTTTCGGCTCATTTAATCCGGTACATACCGGGCATTTGATGATTGCTAATTATATAAGTGAATTTCATGCGCTGGATGAAATATGGTTTGTGGTTACGCCGCAGAACCCGACAAAGTCTCCGCAGGTGTTGGCGGCAGCCGAACACCGTTTAGCCATGACGCAACGAGCCGTAAAGCCTTATCCCAAATTTCGCCTCTGTGATATTGAGTTTTCATTGCCGCAACCTGCCTATACGATTCATACGCTCGACACCTTGCGCGACCGGTACCCGCAACGGCAATTTTCGCTTCTTATCGGCTCCGACAACTGGTATCAACTGCCGCAATGGAAAGATGCCGACCGGCTTTGCGCGGATTACCGGATATTCGTTTATCCCCGGTTCGGGTTCGACCTGCCCGGATGCGCTCCTCAATACCCCCATACCCGGTTTACCGATGCGCCCCGTATCGAAATCAGCTCCACCTTTATCCGGCAAGCTATGGCAGACAACAAGGAAGTCGCCTGCTTTATGCCGGTCGAAGTGTATCAATATGCGGTGAAACATAAGCTGTACGGGAGTTGTCCCAAGTCCTTCAACGCTCCTGAGTCTCCAATAAAAAATCCGTACATTTGCACCCTGTAAATTTCGTGTATGATACAACTTCTCCCAGACCATATTGCCAATCAGATTGCCGCCGGCGAGGTGGTACAGCGTCCTGCGTCGGCGTTGAAAGAACTGCTGGAAAATGCCGTCGACGCCGGCGCTACGGCTATTACGGTGGCGCTTACCGACGCCGGTCGCACTTTATTGCAGGTCGTTGATAACGGCTGCGGCATGAATGCTGCCGACGCGCGCATGGCCTTCGAGCGTCATGCCACCTCGAAAATTGTCAGGATGGACGACTTGAATGCAATCAGCACCTTTGGTTTTCGCGGCGAGGCGCTGGCATCCATCGCGGCTGTGGCCGACGTGGAGCTTAAAACCCGTCGCGCCGACGACGAAGCCGGCACGTATATTCGCATCTCGGCGTCGGAGGTAACGGCGCAGGAAGCGGCGGCATGTGCGGAGGGGACATCTGTCGCCGTGCGCAATTTGTTTTTCAATGTACCGGCGCGGCGGCGGTTTCTGAAATCCGACAGCGTCGAGCTGAAGCATATCGTAATGGAACTGCAACGCGTGGCGCTGTGCTATCCGGCCATTTCGTTTCGCCTGCTGCATAACTCGAACGAATTGTACAACCTGCCCGCTACCCACCTGCGGCAACGCATCCTTTCCCTGATGGGCAAAGACATCAACCAGCGGCTGATTGATGTAATGGTCGACACGGCGGTGGTGCAGATAAAAGGATTTGTCGGGAAGCCCGCAAGCGCAAAACGGACAGCCGGCGACCAGTATTTCTTCGTAAACAACCGGTTCTTCAGAAGCCCCTATTTCCAAAAGGCCATCTTCAATGCCTACCAGCAGCTGCTGCCGCCCGACAGGGCATACCCGTCGTTCTTCATTTACTTTGAATTGCCGCCCGACAGGATTGATGTGAATATTCATCCGGCCAAGATCGAAATCAAATTTGAAGACGAGCAGGTTATTTTTCAAATCCTGCATGCGGCCGTCCGGGAGGCGTTAGGGAAGTTTGCCGTAGTACCGTCCATTGACTTCGATACCGAAGGCGCCCCCGCCATCCCCGTGATACGGAAAAACGACCCGCCCGCCACGCCGCCGCAAGTACGCATCGACCCGTTCTTTAATCCGTTTGAAGAAGAAAAGAAAACCGCGGCATTCCGGCAGGCAGCCAATAAACCGCCGGTGAAAAACTGGCAAAGACTCTACGACGGGCTGACGCAAAATACGGACTTCGACCCCGACGCTCCCGCCGGCGCATCCCTCCCCGACAGTCCGGAACCGGAATCATTGCCGATAAACTACGCGCCGCCGGAACGCCCGCTGATGCAGTTACGAGGAAAATACCTCCTGACGCCGATCAAATCGGGATTGATGCTCATTGACTGCCGGCGGGCGCAGCAGCGCATCCTCTACGAACGATTCCTCCACAACCTGACCACCTCCGTACAGGAAACGCAAAAGGAAATCTTCCCACAAACCGTTACCCTTTCGCCGGTTGACTACGCCCTGCTTGAAACCGTGGCCGACGACCTGAAACAAATCGGGTACGACATTCGCCCGTTTGGGAATAACACGGTAGTCGTCAACGGACAACCCGCCTCGGCGCCGGCCATTGACGCCGCGCAATGGATCGAAGAACTGCTGGCCGCCCTGCACGAAAACCCCGACGACCTGAAACGCCAACGACAGGAAAAATTAGCCGTCTCCCTTGCCAAAGCCGCCGCCGGCAACTCCCACGAATCGCTCACCTCATTCGAGGCGCAAGCTTTAATTGACAACCTGTTTGCCTGTCGCGAACCCTCCCTCTCGCCCGAAGGCAAACCCACGCTACAAATCATCTCTATAGAAGAAATAGACCGGCGGTTCCTGAAGTAGTCCCGCTGCTTGCCCGCAAAATCCGGCACATCGCGGATTCCTGTGTCTCGCTCGACCGAACCGAGCGATTCGACTCGATCGAACCGAGCGATTCGACTCGATCGAACCGAGCGATTCGACTCAATCGAACCGAGCGATTCGACTCAATCGAACCGAGCGATTCGACTCAATCGAACCGAGCGATTCGACTCAATCGAACC
>JAIRKX010000003.1 GCA_031259805.1 Prevotellaceae bacterium
GGGGTCCGACCCCGACCTTCTATGGGGTCCGACCCCGACCTTCTATGGGGTCCGACCCCGACCTTCTATGGGGTCCGACCCTGACCTTCTATGGGGTCCGACCCCGACCTTCTATGGGGTCCGACCCCGAACCTTCTATCGGGTCCGACCCGATAAAAACGAAGAGTTGGAGGTTGAAAGTGATGAGTTATTATTGCCGTCGGCTTTAGCCGACGGACGACAATTTGAAATGCACCCCCTGCCGCAATAAAAGTTTTCTATTTATAAAAAAAATACTACCTTTGCACTCCCTAACACGGTACCATGGCCGAGGGGTTAGGCAGCGGTCTGCAAAACCGTTTACAGCAGTTCGAATCTGCTTGGTACCTCCGATAGATTTCTTTATTCAGGCTTACTAAACGATAGCCTACACACAGGGTTTTGCAGTCGCCCCCTACTGACAGTCGGAAAAAGAAATTGGCATTCTCCATTAATATTCCTACTTTTGTCCTCTATTTAAATATTGGTTGTAATGAAATATCTTCGATTTTTATCATTATTCTCCGGACTATTGTGTATATGTTCCGCCGCGTCGTCGCAGGATGTGAACGAGTGGTCGCTCGAGCAGTGCATTCGTTACGCATGGGACAATAATATTGCCGTCCGGCAACAAAATCTCAATAGCGAGCAGACAAAGAATCTCCTGTTCCAGTCTAAAATGGCGTTGCTACCAACGGTGGGCGCTAATACGTCGTACAATATGAGTTGGGGACGGTCGGTCGATTTGCAGGAGTTGCAGGTGATCGAGAATAAACTCAGCTCGTCGTTTGGGCCGAGTATCAGCGCGTCGTTGGACTTGTTCGCGGGGCTGCAAAAGGTCAACGCCATCAAGCGCAATCAGGCCGACTACGAGGCGTCGCAGCAGGAGATAGCGCAAATGCGCCACCAGATTTCGCTGGAGATAGCGCGGGCCTACCTGCAAACACTGCTGTCGCAGGAAGCGCTGACAGCGGCGGAGAAGAGCCGCGAAAGCGTCGAACAGCAACGCGACCGGATGGCCAAACTGGTAGCTGCCGGTAGTCAGCCCCACAGTAACCTGCTTGAAGTAACAGCGCAACTGGCCGCCGAAGATGTGCAATGCGTTACGGCGCGCAACAACGTTGACCTCTCCTACCTTGCCCTGCGACAACTGCTCGACATTACGCCCGACGCCCAATTTACCATCGCCACGCCGGAAATAAAAGTAGAGGTGATTCGCTACGTCGAATCCGTCAAAAGCCTCTACGAAATGGCCAAAGGAATGCCGCAGATACGGGTGGCGGAATACAAACTCAAGAGCGCCGACTACAACGTAGCTATCGCCCGCGGCCGCTATTTCCCTACGCTGGCGCTGTCGGCATCGTACGGCTCGTATTTCACCGACACACGCACCGATGATGGTTTTTGGGAGCAACTGCATTACAACCGCAGCCCGTCGTTAGGCTTTTCGTTGCGCATACCGCTGTTTCAGAACTGGAGCATCGTAACCGACGTGAAGAATGCCAAACTCAACCGGCGCATTGCCGAACTCGAATTAGAGAGTCGCCAAAACGCCCTCTACAAGGAAATCCAGCAAGCGACGGCCGACGCCACCGCCGCCTACAATAAATATAAAGCAAGCGAAGATAATGTATCGACCATGCAGGAATCGTTTCGCTATACGGAGCAGAAATTCGACGTGGGGTCGGTTACGGCCACCGACTACACCGTCGCAAAAAATAACCTCTTCAAAGCACAATCCGAAATGCTGCAATCGAAATACCAATATGTATTTCAAGTGAAGATCATCGACTTTTACAAAGGCCTACCGCTTACGCTGAATTAGACTTCGTAGTGAACAGGGTGGATTGGAGCAGTCGGCGACGAAGCAAATGAACAACTCAACAACTAAACAACTCAACAAATGAAAAAGAAAAAGAAAAAACAGCTATGGTTTATTCTCGGTGCGGTGGCGCTGATCGTGGTTTTGATCGTCGCAGGGAACGGCGGGAAGGAAGATTTGACGCCGGTTAATGTGGAGTTTCCGATACGGAAAACGATTACGGAAACCATTCCGGCCAACGGGAAAATCCAGCCGGTGGTAGAGGTTAAAATCAGCCCCGACGTATCGGGCGAGATTGTCGAACTTCACGTCAAGGAGGGCGACCATGTGGCTGCGGGGCAGTTACTACTGAAGATTAAGCAGGATTATTACCTGTCGGGACGCGACCGCGCCGCCGCGCAACTGAACGCCATAAAAGCGCAGTTTGCACAGGCTGAAGCGCAATATGCACAAACGGAACTCTCGTTCCGGCGCACGCAGACGCTATATGCCCAGCAAGTGGTCTCCGAAGCTGACTTTGAAACGGAACAAGCCAAATTCAATATTGACCAACGGCAAGTCGAGGCTGCCCGCTACAACGTGAAAAGCGCCGAAGCAGCCCTGAAAGAAGCGGAAGAAAATCTGGTGAAAACCACGATTTACGCACCGATGGCCGGCACGGTATCGAGCCTCAGCGTCGAACGCGGCGAACGGGTCGTCGGAACGTCGCAAATGGCCGGCACGGAAATGTTGCGCATCGCTAACCTCAACGAAATGGAGGTGCTCGTCGATGTTAACGAGAATGACATCATCCGCGTCAAGCAAAGCGACACGGCAATTATCGAAGTAGACGCCTACCCGACACGGAAGTTCAAAGGACTGGTAACACAAATCGCCAACTCGTCGAAAAGCAGCGCGACAGCCGCCACTGCCGACCAGGTAACCAATTTTGAAGTCAAGATATTGATCCTTCCCGAGTCGTACCATGATTTGCTGACCGACGCCGCTATTCCGTTCCGTCCGGGCATGTCGGCCGCGGTGTACATCCAGACCGAAACGCATAGCGACGTGCTGGCCGTGCCCATTCAATGTATAACAACGCGCACCGACATTGTGGCGCCTATACAGGATACCGCCGATGCCAAAGCGAATACGGCTGTCGCCAAACAGCCGGCTGCCGGCGACACATACGTCGAACGGATATTTGTTGTACAAGCCGACCAGACCGTTAAAGCCGTCGAAGTAACTACCGGCATCCAAGATAATACACACATCGAAGTAGTGAGCGGCCTTACCGACAGTCTGAAAATCATCAGCGGCCCGTATAACGCCATCGCCAAACGGCTCAAAGACGGTGCGAAGGTCAAGGTGTCCGACCGGCAAAGTAATCCATAGCCCATTCCTGCAAACAGGCGTCATTTGACTTCGTTCCTCCTTATAGAAACAGGTACTGCCGTATGTTCCGTAGCGCTGGCGTGCGATTCGCACATCGTGTCGATCGAGGAAAACAGCGACGGGCGGGGACATGCGCAGTTGCTGGCGGTATTTATTCAAACGCTGCTGCAGCGCCATCGCATTCCCGCGAATGCTTTGAGCGCTGTCGTGGTCAGCGAAGGGCCGGGGTCGTATACCGGGCTGCGGGTAGGCGTGTCGACGGCCAAGGGCCTTTGTTACGCGGCAAATAAACCGTTAATTGCGATCAATTCCCTGCGCTCGCTGGCGCAATTAGCCATCGAACGTCGGTTGCTGCCGTCGCCCGATGGTCTGATTGCCCCAATGATCGACGCGCGACGGATGGAAGTCTACACCGCCCTCTTCGATGCGCAAGGTGCACCGCGCACCGACACTACCGCCGAAATTATTACCGCCGACAGTTTTGCCGATCTATTGGCGCAGCAACCTGTCCTGTTCGTCGGCGACGGCGTAGCCAAGTGCCGGACGGTATTACAACACCCGAACGCCCATTTTGCAGACCTCCCAGCCTCAGCCGCCGGCATGCTGCATCCCGCCATCGAAGCCTTCGAGCAACAACGCTTCGTGGACGTCGCCTATTTCGAACCGTTTTACCTGAAAGATTTCGTGGCAACGAAGAGAATTAGGAATTAGGAATTAAGAATTCTCCTTCCAGCCGAATATCCTCCGACGAGGCGCCAATCATGACGGTGAATTGTCCGGGCTCAACCCTGCGATTCATCCGACGATCAATAATAGATAAGTCATCGGGGGTGAGGGTGAAGGAAAGGCGTCGTGTCTCTCCCTGTTTCAGGTGAACGCGTGCAAAATGCTTGAGTTGACGAAGCGGCTGCACGGTCGAGGCATAGTTGTCGCGGAGGTAGAGTTGCACGACCTCGTCGCCGGCGTAGCGGCCGGTGTTGGCGAGGGTGAAAGAGACCTCGACGGTATGCTTGCCCGTCGCCACAACCGTGAGACTGTCGTAACCGAATGTCGAATAGCTTAGGCCGTAACCGAACGGGTAGAGCGGCGTAGCGGGGCCTTCCACGTAGTCGCGCACAGGAGGGGACGCCCTGTTATAATACACTGGCAGTTGCCCCACATGGCGGGGAACGGAAACAGGCAGGCGACCGGATGGATTGTAGTCGCCAAACAGCACATCGGCGATGGCATGGCCGCCTTCCTGCCCGGGATACCATGCCGTCAGCAGAGCGTCGGCGTGCTCGGCAGCCCAGTTCATCGACAGGGGACGCCCCTGAATGTACACCACCACCAGCGGTTTGCCCGTTGCTTTAAGGGCCTTCAGCAGCGCCGACTGGTCGCCGAGCAAATCGAGGCTAAGACGGTCGAAGCCCTCGCCGCACTCCATATCGCTGATGCTGCCGGGCGTAGTGAGGGCTGCACCGGTTTCTATGTAATTAGTTTTAAAATCGCGTGCACTTGAACCGCCGACAACCGCTACTATCCGGTCGGCGCGACGGGCGGCGCTTACCGCACAGTCAATGTCCGTCACCGCGGTATCGCGAATAGCACAGCCTTTGACATAACTCACCTGCGCCGCCGTCAGTTTGGCGCGGATGCCGGCCAACGTAGTAGCTACCGCTCCGTCAGCCTGCGGCGCGGTGTAGTCGCCAAGCATGTTATAGGCATTGTCGGCATTGGGGCCGACGACTAACAGATGACCGATATTCTTATCCAACGGCAGGCAGTTATCTTTGTTTTTCAACAGCACAATCGACTCCTGCGCCATCCTCCGCGCCAGACGCACATGTTCGGCGTTCCGCACGACTTCCTGCGCCCGCTGCGGTTCGACATACGGATTTTCAAAAAGCCCCATTGCCAGCTTCAGGCGCAGTATCCGGGCAACAGCCGTATCAATGACCGCTTCGGGCAACCGCCGGCTTCTGACCGCGTCAATAAGATGCACGTAGGCCTCGCCCCCCAAATCAACATCCAATCCGGCTTCGGCGGCCAGCAGGGCGGCATCGGCCACAGTTTCGGCCACCCGATGGTCGGCGCTAATGCCCTCGATGCTGCCGAGATCGGAAATAGTAAAGCCTTTGAAATGCCATGCGTCGCGCAGGGTTTCGGTCAGCAGGAAGCGGCTGGCGGTGCAGGGGACGCCGTCGATCGCGTTGTAGGCGGTCATCACAGACAGTGCGCCGGCGTCGATCGCTGCTTTGAAGGGCGGCAAAAACTGCGCCTGCAACTCCCGTGCGCCGACCTCCGACGGGCGTCCGTTATGTCCCCCTTCGGAAATACCATAGGCTGCGAAATGCTTCAATGTGGCAATCACCTTATCGTCTTCGCGGAGATTACCGGCCGTCGCTCCTTCGACAAAAGCGCTGCCCATGCGGGCGGTGAGTACGGGGTCTTCCCCGAACGACTCTTCGACGCGCGACCAGCGCGGATCGCGCGACAAATCCAGTATCGGCCCGTAGCCGATATGCGCGCCCTGTGCCCGCACTTCCTTTGCTATGGCCGTCGCCATTTCGCGTATCAGCGCAGGGTTCCATGTAGCCGCCTGACCGATGCTCGCGGGGAATACCGTAGTGCCGATGGCCATGTGCCCGTGGGCGCTCTCTTCGGCCAGAAACAGGGGGATGCCCAGACGGGTATTTTCTATCGCATATTTTTGCAGAGCATTGCCGGCCTGTGCTGCCAGCGAGGGATTCAAGCCGTTTTCGAGGGTTTTCTTTGTCCACGGGTCGGCGCGAAATGTAGCCCATAACATGCCGGCGTGCCGATCGGTCAGCAACGCCTCAAATTTTGCAGAATGGCTGACGCCGTCGACCTGTTTCTCGTACATCTCCCATCCCAGCGGGCAGAGCAATTGTCCGATCTTTTCTTCGAGCGTCATACGCGACAGCAAGTCCTGCGTTCGTTTTTCTATACTTAGCGACGAATCTTTGTAAGCCGCCCTCTTCGGTCGGTCGCACTGGGCTGTGAAGACGACAAGCAAAATGATGAATGTCTTTTTCATGTTTTTTAGTAGTTGGAATCGTTAAAGGAGTTGAGGCAGGGCGTCCCGATCAACGGTCAAATTTATTGTTGCCACTGCCATGTAAAATCTCCTGTTAATTAATACACTTCTATGGCGCTCAGTGTCGGGCAGGCCAGCGAGCGGCGGATATGTATACGAAGCTTGTCCGACGAGGTGGCCGGAAACTGGAGAATGCGCTTGTAACCGATGGTGGTTGCGCTTGCCAGCGACGTCCATGCGTGCGATGCGTCGTCCCAATAGTCCACATCGACGGCGGCGATGCGTTGCCCTAATGGGATGTATTCCTGCAGCAGTAGCCGGCTAAAGGTCTGCGGCGCGGAGAGGGTTATTTCTAATGTGGCGGTGGTAACGGTATCGTCGGTCGCCCAATAGGTATCGAAGTCGGAATCGAGCAGGTGTACGGTGGAGTAGCGGGGGGAGTTGCCCCGGATGTTGTCGGCCGTTATCGTGGCGCCGGCTGCGAGATTGTGTCGAAAGTCGGCTTCAATAGCGGCGCAAAAGTCCATGAGGCGAGTGGAATCATTGGGATGTATACGGCCATTCCGGTCGGGCGGTACATTCAACAGCAGATTGCTGTTCCGACCTACGGAGGCGTAATAAATAGCCCGCAATTCGTCGACCGACTTAACCTTATCGTCGGTGGCGGGACTGTAGAACCAGCCCGAACGAATCGACACGTCGGCTTCGGCGGGAATCCATGCCTGACCGTCGATGTTGCCGGTCGTCAGTGTGTCGAGTGTCGGTATTTTCCCCGGTTCAAAGCCGTCGGTGTTGAGGCGCGACCAGTTGGTTTCGCCGGCGCGACCGTCCTCGTTGCCTATCCACCGGCAACCCGGACCGACGTCGCTAAAAATTACCGACGACGGCTGGTAACGATAGACGGTGCGATGGAACAGCGGCCAGTCGTATACCTGTCGTTTACCGTTGTCGCCCTCGCCGTTGGCTCCGTCGAACCATTGCTCGAATACCTCGCCGTAGCTTGTCAGGACTTCGGCCAGCATAGCGGCAAAGACTTCGTTATAGTCGGGTGTGCCGTATGTCGGATGATTGCGATCCCACGGCGAGAGGTAGACGCCGAACTTCAGTCCGGCTGCCCGGCAGGCGTCCGACAGTTCGCGCAGGACATCGCCGCGGCCGTCGCGCCATTCGCTTTCGCGTACCGTATGCGTACTGTAACGGCTCGGCCACAAACAAAATCCGTCGTGGTGTTTGGCCGTAATGATAATACCTTTCATACCGGCTTTCACGGCCGTTTCGGCCCATTGCCGACAGTCGAGCGCGACGGGGCGGAACACCTGCGGGTCTTCGCGCCCGTCGCCCCATTCCATGTCGGTAAACGTGTTCGGCCCAAAGTGGACAAACATGTAATACTCCATTTTTTGCCACTCCAACTGAGCGGTTGTCGGGACAGGCCCGTACGGTGCAGGCGGCGCTACCGGCATCCGGCAGGCTTGAAGCAGCGCACAAAGCGCCGAGATTAAAATAATACGTGTCATTTTTTCTTTTGGTTGATACAGTGCAAAGATACGTTTTTATTTTAGGAGTTAAAGGAATAATTACGGTAACGGGCAACAGATACTATAGTGTTGCTCCGATCTGTTTAGAACTAAGAGTTAAGAACTAAGAGTTGAGAAGTTGAAAAGGTGAAGTGCGCTACGCGCGGTGAAAAGGTGAAAGGGTGAAAGGGTGAAAGGGTGAAAAGGTAACAGGGTGAAAGGGTGAAAAGGTGAAAAGGGTGAAAGGGTGAACAATTATTGCCGTCGGTTTTAACCGACGGAATGAAAATAAAGAAGCGTGCCGTTAGGCTCGCTATGTTGGTAGAATCCACCCCCGCCCTACGGGCACCCCCGCCAGCGGGGGAGAGCTACGCAGGCCTCGCCTGTCAGGTTCCTCCGCACGGCTGTCCCCCGCTGGCGGGGGTGCCCGCAGGGCGGGGGTGGAATGGTTCACACTTCATCGTTCTTAACTCTTAACTCTTAGTTCTTAGTTCTTAGTTCATTGTTCCCCGTGGGGGCTCCTCGCCATGACGGAGCAATGAATCACCTCATCATTACATCATCACATATGTATTAGATGCGTCAGCCCTGCGCCGCCACGCCTCCCATTTTCATAACTAAAAAAAAAATTGTACTTTTGCAGGCCATTCAAGGTATTGAAAGAATAAATAGAAAATGAGTACAGAGGTCGAAAAAACAGCATGTTTAATTATCGGAGGCGGGCCAGCCGGTTATACGGCCGCCATTTATTTGTCGCGGGCTAATCTGAAGCCGGTGTTGTATGAAGGTACGACGCCCGGCGGACAATTAACTACCACCACCGATGTCGAGAATTTTCCGGGCTATCCCAACGGGGTATCGGGGATGGCGATGATGGCGGATATCAAAACGCAGGCCGAACGCTTCGGCGCGGATATTCGTCGCGGCACGGCCACTCGCGCCGACTTGTCGCAACGGCCTTTTAAAATCACGATTGACGATACGCATCTAATCGAAACCGACGCGCTGATAATCGCCACAGGCGCCACAGCCCGCTATTTGGGATTAGAGTCGGAACAACGCTTCCGCGGACAAGGCGTATCGGCCTGCGCTACCTGCGACGGGTTCTTTTACCGGAATCGTGACGTGGCGGTCGTCGGTGGCGGCGATACAGCCTGCGAAGAGGCGGTCTACCTGGCCGGCATTTGCCGTAAGGTCTATATGATTGTCCGTCGACATGTATTACGCGCTTCGAAAACCATGCAGGAACGGGTGATGTGTAACCCGAAGATCGAAATCCTGTGGGAACATCAGCCTCAGGAAATCTTAGGCGACGACAATGGGGTAACCGGCCTGTGTTTGCGGCATAAAAGCGGCAACGAGACGACGATCGACATCCACGGGCTGTTCCTCGCCATCGGGCATCATCCCAATTCGGAGTT
>JAIRKX010000100.1 GCA_031259805.1 Prevotellaceae bacterium
TGGAAAAAAAGAAAAGGGATTTTGATTAACTTAAAGAGTTAATCAAAAATGGAGTTGCCGACAAAAATCTGTTTTAACCGCCGACAAAGGTATGTTTTTTTCTAAAACTAACCAAAAAATAGTTTAAAAAAAACAGGAGCGCGCACTCGAACGATGAACATTCCGCCGCATGGCTCTCCCCCGCCGGCGGGGGTGGAATTAGCAACTCTCCTCTTTCCACTCTCCACTACTTTCACCCTTTCACCCTTTCACCGCGCGTAGCGCATTTCACCATTTCACCTTCATAGTTCTTAGTTCTTAGTTCTTAACTGCACCCGCAGGCGCCGCGCATTTGGCTATATGTTTTTTTTATCGTATTTTTGCCACGATTATCCTATTAATACTTTTTAGATGCAGCAAAAACAACAAACGCTCACAAAGGAAGTAACTTTTACCGGCAAGGGCCTGCATACCGGGATCGAAGTAACGATGACGGTATGTCCGGCGCCGGTCAATCATGGTGTGAAAATCCAACGGATAGACCTGCCCGACCAGCCCATTATTGATGCTGTCGCCGACAATGTTACAGCATTCGAACGAGGTACGACGCTGGAACAGCACGGCGCTCGTATCAGTACCATTGAACATTTGATGGCTACCCTGATGGGGCTATGCATTGATAATGTCCTGATCAAAATTAATGCGCCGGAAGCGCCCATCCTCGACGGAAGCGCCCGATTTTATGTAGAAGCTTTCATGGCCGCCGGCTTGACCGAACAGGACGAAAAACGATTCGTATACGAAATCCGCGAAAAGTTTGTCTATCGCGACGAGCAAAACAAAAAAGAAATCGTATTCCTGCCCGACGAAGACTTCAGCATCGACCTGATGATTGACTACAACTCACAAGTCGTCGGCAACCAATATGCGCGGTTAAACAAAATCGACGAGTTTGCGACCCAAATTGCCCCCTGCCGTACTTTCGTGTTCTTCCACGAACTCGAACCGCTGTTTAAACACAACCTGATTAAGGGCGGCGATCTGGAAAACGCGATTGTTATCGTCGAAAAACCCGTGCCGCAAGACGAAATCGACCGCGTGGCTACGTTATTCAACAAGCCAAATGTGGAACGTATTCCCACCGGTTACCTGAACCATCTCGACCTGCGTTTCCCGAACGAAATCGCCCGCCACAAACTCCTCGACCTGATGGGCGACCTTGCACTGATCGGATTCCCGATAAAGGGGAAAATTATTGCCACCAAACCCGGCCACCAAATCAATACCGAAGTCGCGCGAACCATCCGCAAACTGGCAAAGAAGGAAGCGATGAAGCCTGTCGCCCCACGTTACAACCCGAACGACGAGCCGCTGGTCGACATCAACGGCATCCGCAAAATGTTGCCGCACCGTCCGCCGTTCCTCTTAGTCGATAAAATTACTCACCGTACCAGCGACTACGTAGTCGGCATCAAAAACGTGACAATGAACGAACCGTTCTTTGTCGGACACTTCCCCGACGAACCGGTAATGCCCGGCGTGCTGGTCATCGAGGCCATGGCGCAAGTCGGCGGCATCCTCGCCCTGAGCGCCGTGGACGACCCGGAAAACTACTCTACTTATTTTATCAAAATAGATAAAGTACGATTCAAACGCAAAGTCGTACCCGGCGATACCCTGATTTTTAAATTAGAATTATTAGAACCCATCCGCCGGGGCATCGTCAACATGCTCGGTCAGGCCTTTGTCGGCGACACGCTGGCGACGGAAGGCGAACTGATGGCGCAAATCGTACATAATAAATAATCCCGACAGACGATATTCATTATGGACTTCACACAAATACACCCCCACGCAAAGTTAGGCCACAACGTAACGGTCGAAGCCTTTACCACTATCGCCGAACATGTCGAAATCGGCGACGGCACATGGATCGGACCACATGTAACCATTATGGATCATGTGAAAATAGGGAAAAACTGCCAACTATTCCCGGGTGCGGTCATCGGCGCTATTCCGCAGGATTTGAAATTCTCCGGCGAAATCACACAGGTGGAAATCGGCGACAATACGATTATCCGCGAATGCGCCACCGTCAACCGCGGCACGGCGCACAGCGGCAACGGCACGACACGAATCGGCAACAATTGCCTGATCATGTCCTACGTCCATGTGGCGCACGACTGCCATATTCATGACCATGTAATTCTGGTCAGTTATGTCGGACTGGCCGGAGAAGTGGAAGTCTGCGACCATGCCATTATCGGCGGCTCGTCGGTGGCGCATCAGTATACCCGCGTAGGGCCGCATGTGATGCTCTCGGGCGGGTCGGTCTTCGGAAAAGATGTGCCGCCGTATATTTTAGCCGGACACCGTCCGCTGTCGTTCGGCGGGATTAATATCATCGGCCTGCGCCGGCGCGGATTTACCAACGAAAAGATGCAAGAAATTAGCGACATCTACAAAGTCATCTACCAAAGCAAACTCAACACAACCGATGCCTGCAATGAAGTCGAACGGACGTTCCCGCCGACTCCCGAACGCGACCTGATTCTGGCCTTTATCCGTTCGTCCAAACGGGGTATTATTAAACGCGCCGTAAAGTCGATCGACGAAGAATAACCGCCCGCAGCCCCCTACCCTACCCCGATTTATTTTACGCATGTACACAGGAATCGTATATAAACACACGGGCAGCCATTACATCGTAAAGAACGAAACATCGGGAGGGTTATTCCTGTGTACGGTAAGCGGGAAGCTACGGCTGCACGACATGCAAACGACCAACCCGATTGCCGCCGGCGACCGGGTAAACTTCGAACCGCAGTCGTATAACACCGGTGTTATTAGAAGTATCGAAGCCAGAAAAAACTACATTATCCGTCGTTCGAGTAATTTGTCGAAGCAGGCGCACATCATCGCAGCCAATGTAGATCGGGCGTTTCTGATTATAACAATAGAGTTACCCCGCGTCATATTAGAATTTGCCGACCGTTTTCTGGTAACTTGCGAAGCATATAAAGTCCCGGCGAGCATCGTCGTAAATAAAACGGATTGCTACACCGCCGAAGCCCTGCAAAAAATGGCGCATATCGAAAAAATATACACCGGCGCCGGATACACCGTCCTGCCCGTATCGGCGTACAACGGACATAATATCGCAGCCCTGCGCACGGCGACACGCGGCGCGCTGTGCCTTTTTGCCGGACAGTCGGGCACAGGCAAATCGTCGCTGATAAACGCCATCGACCCGTCGCTCAACCTGCGTACCGGCCCTATCTCCAGCTACCACCAAAAAGGAATGCACACAACTACATTCTACGAAGTGTTCGACACCGCCGACGGCAGCCATATCATCGACTCGCCCGGCATCAAAGGCTTCGGACTGGTCGACGTCGATAAAAATGAACTCTGCCACTTCTTCCCTGAGCTATTCCGCCATGCCGCCCGCTGCAAATTCACCATGTGTACCCACACCCACGAACCCGGCTGCGCCGTCAAAGCCGCATTAGGCAACCACCTCATCTCCCCCGAACGCTACGAAAGCTACCTGAAAATGCGAGACGACGACGGCGGAAAATACCGAACAATCGACTATTGACCCGCCGGCATTTGGATATAATTTGTCGATAAACCGTTCCTCCGCTTCTCTTATTATTCCCAAAATTCTTGTACATTTGCATCTCCTTTTTAAAAATAAAATAAAACCAATTCACACTCCCCACGATGAAAACAACTCATTATTTCCGAATGGCCGCCTGCCTTTGCGCCGGCTGGATGTGCGCCGGCTGCAGCGCCGACAATGAAGACTCCCCCCACACAAGGGCCTTTTGTGATTAACGCGAAAGTAGAAAACGGCAATGACTACAACTCGGTGGTCGATACGGTGCGATGGCTCAACTACTACGAAGATTACGGTTTCGTTGCGCTGGCCAGTGTGCCGTACACCAACGGCGGCTTTACGCTAACCCTGCCGGATGTCGTAGAAGACAAATATCTTTCCACTGTATTGGATATACAACTGGAAGGAATAACGATAAGCAATCGTCAAGCCAAAGGAATAGATTTAACCCTGGCAGCGTTTAAGTCGGGGGATTTGCGCGGCTACTTTTATTACGGCAAGAATCTTGACGGGTTGTCCTATATCCCTCCTATTTCCGCCGAGTTCTCCTATTGGGACAGCGATCTCACCATAAAAGGCACAGGGACTATATCCATCATCGGCTACTACACGTATACCGCCACGTATGATGTAACCCTTAAGAAAGGGTGGAATATTATCTACGGCCTGCCGGACAGCAGCGGGGCGAATCATATAACCTATACCACCGCTACACAGATCGGGTTGAAATGGTATTGTAACGCGCCTACCACCGTCGAGCCGGTAGTGCCTGCCCCGCCTCAGCCGTCGAGCCGTCTTTTTAAAGCCGGAATGGCGCCAAGCGCGCCGCTGTCTGCACTTTGATTCTTGTGATTTTTGTGATTAATATGATGCCTTGCGGCGCAAGTTCCCCGTAGGGGAATAATAATGGTTAATGGTTAATTGTTAATTGTTAGCTGGCGCGCCAATCGTCATG
>JAIRKX010000051.1 GCA_031259805.1 Prevotellaceae bacterium
CCCCGCCTGCCGGCGACAGCCCTCTGTGTTCCTCTGTGCCGCCTCCGTGCTCTCTGTGTACTTTGGGGAAAGTTTGGGGCAATGTTACACAGAGAGCACAGAGGCACACAGAGGGGCACAGAGAAATGCAGGCCATCGCATAAATCAAAGAAATCATATAAATCACAAGAATCAAAGTTCGGACACTGGGGCGGGATGGTGGCGGTTTTTTCTATTGATATTGTTCCCCGTGGGGGCTCCTCGCCATGACGGAGCAATGAATCGCCACATCGCCACATCATCACATAATGTATTAGATGCGTCAGCCCTGATGATTTTTGTGATCTGTCTCCATTATTCCGTAAAAATTTTCTATCTTTGTTCACACAAAAAATCATTCAAACAGATGTTATCCATTTCGCAAAAAGCAAAGATAATGCCGTTGTCGCCGGTACGCAAGTTAGTGCCATATTCCGATGCGGCTAAAAAACGGGGTATAAAAGTCTATCACCTCAATATCGGGCAACCCGATGTGCCGGCGCCGCCCGAAGCGCTGGAGGCCGTTAAAAATAATACACTGCCGCTGGTGCCGTATCCGCATTCGGCGGGGAATGAGAGCTACCGTAACGGTTTGGCCGGGTATTACCGGGGCGTCGGCGTCGCGGTTTCGGCCGACGATATTATCGTTACTACCGGCGGCTCGGAGGCGATTCTTATCGGTTTTTCGACGTGTTTCAATCCGGGCGATGAGGTCATTGTCATGGAACCGTTTTATACGAATTATAACGGGATTGCGGCGTGGACGGACGTCGTGCTCAAGCCCGTACCCTGCGATATTCATACTCATTTTGCTTTGCCGCCGGTCGACGCATTTGAACAGGCGATCACGCCGCGCACGCGCGGGATTGTGATCTGTAACCCGAACAACCCGACCGGTTACCTGTATTCGCGCGAAGAGTTGGAGCAACTGGCCGCCATTGTCCGCAAGCACGACCTGTACCTGTTTGCCGACGAGGTCTACCGTGAATTTTGCTATACGGATACACCGCATGTTTCGTGTATGCAGTTGTCGGGTATCGAAGAAAATGTGGTGCTGATCGATTCGGTGTCGAAACGGTATAGCTTGTGCGGGGTGCGTATCGGCGCGATTGTGTCGCGAAATAAGGAATTAATGAAAAGCGTGCTGCGTTTTGCACAGGCGCGCCTGTGTTCGCCGGCCTACGGGCAAATAGCGGCCGAAGGAGCGTTGCAAACGCCGCCGGCCTATTTTGCCGGCGTGCGCAACGAATACATCGCTCGCCGCAATTATATGGTCAATGCCTTGAACGCGATGGACGGCGTCTATTGCCCGATGCCTCAAGGCGCGTTTTACACCGTCGTCAAGTTGCCGGTGGCCGACTGCGACGAGTTTGCGCAATGGCTGCTGGAGGAATTTGAATACGAAAAGCAGACGGTCATGATTGCGCCTGCCAGCGGCTTCTACGCCACGCCCGGCAAAGGTCTCGACGAAGCGCGTATCGCCTATGTGCTCAATATCGAAGATCTGAAAAAAGCCATGCAGTGCTTGGAAATAGCGTTGAAACAGTACGGGGGATAAAAATAGACGAACTGACCCTCGCGCTTTACACGCCTTGTAAACAACAGCCCCCAACGAGAAATTCGCTGGGGGCTGCTTCACATAAAAAACTTTAAACTCTTTTTATTCTTTTAACTCCATTAACTGCTCAGACTCCAAGAACTACACTATTCCCTGCTCATACATCGCCCGGGCGACTTTCATGAATCCGGCGACGTTAGCGCCTTTGACGTAGTTGATGTAGCCGTCGGGCATTGTGCCGTATTTTACGCACGATTCGTGGATGTTCTGCATGATGTTTTTCAGGCGCACACCTACTTCTTCGGCTGTCCAGCTGATGTGCATGGCGTTTTGGCTCATCTCCAGCCCCGATGTGGCTACTCCGCCGGCATTGACGGCTTTGCCCGGGGCAAACAGTATCCGTGCTTTCACAAATTCGTTAATGGCTTCGGGCGTGCATCCCATGTTCGATACTTCGGCTACGCAGATAACTTTGTTTTTAATTAACATGCGGGCGTCGTCGCCGTTCAGTTCGTTTTGGATGGCGCAGGGCAGGGCGATGTTCGCTTTGACTTCCCACGGTTTTTTGCCGGGTATGAATTTTGCTCCGGCAAATTTCTTAGCATACGGCGCTACGACATCGTTATTGGAACTGCGCAATTCGACCATGTAGTCGATTTTTTCTTCGTTCAATCCTGCGTCGTCGTAGATGTACCCGTCGGGACCCGAAATGGCGACGACCTTTGCGCCGAGTTCTGTGGCTTTCAGCGCTGCGCCCCATGCTACGTTGCCAAAGCCCGACAGGGCGATGGTTTTGCCTTTGAGGTCGATGTTACGCATACGCAGCATGTGTTCTATAAAGTAGATACCGCCGAATCCGGTAGCTTCCGGGCGAATGAGCGAGCCGCCCCAGGTGAGGCTTTTACCGGTGAGCACGCCGGTGTTTTCGCGTGCCAGTTTGCGGTACATCCCATAGAGGTAACCGATTTCGCGACTGCCGACGCCGACGTCGCCTGCCGGCACATCCGTGTCGGGGCCGATATGACGCCACAGTTCTACCATAAACGCCTGACAGAACCGCATAATTTCCGCATCCGATTTCCCTTTGGGGTCAAAATCCGAACCGCCTTTACCGCCGCCCATAGGCAGGGTCGTTAAGGCGTTCTTAAAGGTTTGCTCAAAGCCCAGGAACTTTAGCGTCGACGGCGTTACCGCCGGATGAAAGCGCAACCCGCCCTTGTACGGCCCGATAGCATTGTTGAATTGTACACGATAACCCGAATTTATCTGTACCTTTCCCGAATCATCCTGCCACACGACTTTGAACGTAAACATGCGGTCAGGCTCTACCATTCGCTCCAAAATACGGTATTTGAAGAACTCGGGGTGTTGCTCGTACACGCCTTCTACCGATTCCAGCACTTCGCGAACAGCTTGCAAATACTCTTTTTCATGGCCATACGTCTTTTCCAGATAGGCCATAATTTCTTTTGTTGTCATACTTTCTTTTATTTTTTATAATTTACTGTTTAATATTAGTAATCATTCATTGTTTATCATGTACTGTTAATGTGTGATTTCCCATGTAGTGCCGCTATGCAGGAGGTCGTCTACCGTTTTAATGTCGGAGAGGGTTTGCACACGCAGCACCTGATCGCGGACATTGTCGTCGTAGGTCTTATCGCTGACGGCGCGGATCACGCCCAACGCTATGGGGAAATCGGGCGGCTGCATGTTGACCAGCATCATGTGTATGCCGGGATTAGGCTCTTGTGCATTGTGCACCAGTATATCTTTTTTCGTAATTCCTTTTTCGCCGATGCGTACCACTTTCAGTTGCAGCCCATCGAGCACCAGCCCCTTGTCGCGGTTGATGCCGAAAATCATCGGCTCGCCGTGGCGCAGGACAATAGTGCGGTCGTCGCGCACGGCTTTCTGGGTAATGGCCGCATGAGCGCCGTCGTTGAAGATAACGCAGTTTTGCAGCAGTTCGGTTACGGCTGTCCCGTCGTGTGTAGCCGACGCCAGCATGATTTCGGCGGTCAGCTTCATATCTACATCAATCGAGCGGGCGAAAAAAGTGCCGCGCGCTCCGAGTACCAATTCGCCCGGATTAAACGGATGCTCCACCGTCCCGTAGGGCGATGTCTTCGTTACCTTTCCCAGTTTCGAGGTCGGCGAATACTGGCCTTTAGTCAGCCCGTAGATTTGGTTATTGTGCAGTAAAATATTGATGTCGATATTACGGCGGATAGCGTGGATAAAGTGGTTTCCCCCGATAGCCAGCGCATCGCCGTCGCCCGAAATCTGCCATACCGTCAACGACGGGTTAGCCACTTTGACGCCGGTGGCAATCGCCGCCGCACGTCCATGAATGCCGTGAAACCCGTATGTATCCATATAGTACGGAAACCGCGACGCGCAGCCGATGCCCGACACAAATACGAACAGTTCCTTCTTGTAGCCGAGTGTTTCGCATATTTCGGGGAATGCCCGTTGCACGGCGGCCAATATTGAATAATCGCCGCAGCCGGGGCACCATTTGACCTCCTGATCACTCTTAAAATCCTGTGCAGTATATTTCATTTTATCTAAAATCTATTTTTTAACATCCAAAACTCATCACAACAATTTTCTGACTGCCGTTACGATTTCCGATACCATGAACGGCTGGCCTTGTATTTTATTAAACTGATGGTAGAAAAACGCCTGATGTTTGTCGCGCAGGTACGCGGCAAACTGTCCGCTGTTGAGTTCACAGACGATAATATTTTTGAATCGGCGGAATACGTCGGCCGTATTTTTCGGCAGCGGGTTGATGTAGTCGAAATGCGCCAGTCCGATGTTTTTCTTCCCCACCTGCATGTGTCGCACCGCCGTGTAGAGATGCCCGAATGTACCGCCCCATCCGACCACCAGCACGTCGCCGTCCTGTGCGCCGACGACCTTTAGCGGCGGAATATAATCGGCCACTTTAGCCACTTTAGCGGCGCGCTCGTTGATCATCCGTTCGTGCTCCAGCGGGTCGCTGGAGACGCAGCCTTTGTTGTTTTTTTCCAGTCCGCCGATACGGTGCATCAGGCCGGGCGTGCCGGGGAGCGCCCAGCGTCGCGACAGGCGTTCGGCGTCGCGGACAAACGGGAAATAGTCCATATCGTTGGCCGGCACAATCGGCGGCACGATGGCCGGATAGTCCTTCATCTTCGGGATGCGCCACGGTTCGGAGCCGTTGCCTAAGAAGCCTTCGGAAAGCAGCATCACGGGCATCATGTGTTCCATCGCCAATTTTGCCGCCCAAAAAGCCGCGTCGAAGCAGTGCGACGGTGAACGCGCCGCCATCACCAGCATCGGGCATTCGCCGTTGCGACCATACAAGGCCTGACTCAAATCGCTCTGTTCGGTTTTCGTCGGGATACCTGTCGAAGGGCCGCTACGCTGCACGTCGACGACCACCAGCGGCAATTCCGTCATCACCGCCAACCCCAACGCCTCGCTTTTGAGCGACAGGCCGGGGCCGGAGGTTGTAGTAACCGCCAGACTCCCCGCATACGCCGCCCCCAGCGCCGTGCAGATGCCGGCGATTTCGTCTTCGCATTGCAGGGTTTTTACCCCAAGATCTTTGCGCAGCGCCAGCTCTTCCAATATGCCGGTGGCCGGCGTAATCGGATATGACCCGCAAAACAGCGGCCGCCCCGATTTTTCCGATGCCGCGATGAATCCCCACGCCGTCGCCTGATTGCCGTTAATGTTCCGGTAAACGCCCTTAGCCTGTTTTGCAGGCTTTATATTATAGGTGTTTTGAATGGCATGAATATTTTCGGCATAATTAAATCCGGCTTGCAGCACCTTGTTGTTGGCCGCAATGAGTTCCGGCTTTTTAGCAAATTTCCGCTCGAAATAATCGAACGTCGGTTGCAACGGACGGTTGAAAAGGAAAAAGCAAATACCGAGCGCAAACATATTTTTACTGCGCACGATGGTTTTCATGTCCAGCCCGCTATCCTTCAAACATTCCTTTGTCAACGCGGTAATCGGCGCAAAAATAATCGTACGGTCGTCCAGATTCAATTCTTTTATCGGGTCGTCGGTCGTAAAACCGGCGCGTTTGATATTCTTTTCTTCAAACGCATCGGCATTGAGGATGACGGTTGCCGTAGGTTTTGCCCATTTAGCATTCGCGAACAACGCCGCCGGATTCATGGCCACCAGCACATCACAGAAATCGCCGGGCGTACGTACATCGCTGCTGCCGATGCGCACCTGAAAACCCGAAACGCCGGACACCGTATCCTGTGGCGCACGGATTTCGGCGGGGAAATCGGGGAAGGTCGAAAAGTCATTGCCCAATACGGCAGCTACGTCGGTAAACAGTGTTCCTGTCAACTGCATCCCGTCGCCGCTATCGCCGCTAAAGCGAATCGTTACATCGGTAACGTCAATAATCTTGTGAGGCATTTCAGCTACAATTTTTAAGTATTTGTTATAATTTCCTTTTGATTTTATATGAAACTTATGACAAAGGTAATAAATTTTAATCAAAGTGATGCTTTTTGACAATTAATTTTTAACAGTTGTTTTTTGACAATTGCTTTTTGATTTGCTGCCGGCAACAAAGGTATGTTTTTTTAAACTATTTTTTGGTTAGTTTTAGAAAAAAACATACCTTTGTCGGCGGTTAAAACAGATCTTTGTCGGCAACTCCATTTTTGATTAACTCTTTAAGTTAATCAAAATCCATTTTTTCTTTTTCTACTCTCTCATTTTTAATCATTTCTATCATCCGGCGCCTCTCTTTTTTCCGGCGCTAATTTTATTTCTCTCATTTTTATAATATCCTTATACCTTTCTGTTTACTCTTCGCCATTTTTTTAAAATACAACTATTCTTCCCCTTTTTCGTCCCCTGCTTTTTGCCTTTCAACGCCCTGTTCTCGCATCTATTAGGACAATCTAAACAAGCTCATTTCTCCCTCGATTCTTCCCCCAATTC
>JAIRKX010000121.1 GCA_031259805.1 Prevotellaceae bacterium
TGGATTCTACCAACATAGCGAGCCTAACGGCACGCTTCTTTATTTTCATTCCGGTTAAAACCGACGGCAATAATTGTTCACCCTTTCACCTTTTCACCGCGCGTAGCGCACTTCACCTTTTCAACTCTCAACTTTCAACTCTCAACTTTCAACTAATAATTGTTAATTCATTACATCATCACATGTGTATTAGATGCGTCAGCCCTGGGGGGCTCGCGCCTCGCTAAACAAATCAACAAAAAACCGTACCTTTGTGCCACTTCAAACGAATGGTCATGACCAAGAAAAAAATAGTAAACGACCCTATCCACGGATTTATTGATATTCCCGACGGCTTAATTTATGAGCTACTGGAGCATCCCTACGTACAACGATTGCGGAATATTTCGCAAATGGGGCTATCGTATCTGGTCTATCCGGGAGCGTGTCATTCGCGGCTTTCACATGCGCTGGGATCGATGCACCTGATGCGGCAGACGCTGCTCTCATTGCAGTCGAAAGGGCACACAATTACGCCGGACGAGATGGAAGCCGCCATGTGCGCCATCCTGCTGCACGACATCGGGCACGGGCCATTCAGCCATACACTGGAATATTCGATGGTCGAAAACATCCCCCATGAGGCCCTGTCGCTGGCGTTCATGAAGCGTCTGAACCTCCTGTTCGGCGGACGGCTGACGACGGCCATCGCCATTTTCGACGGAAGCTATCCAAAGCGATTCCTGCACCGGCTGGTATCGGGGCAGTTGGATGTCGACCGGCTCGATTACCTGTGTCGCGACAGCTTTTTCTCCGGCGTCGCCGAGGGGATGATCGGGCTGGAGCGCATCATTAAAATGCTCGATGTAGTCGACGACGAACTGGTGGTCGAAGCCAAAGGCATTTATTCCGTAGAGAAATTTCTGATTTCACGCCGGATGATGTATTGGCAGGTATATTTGCATAAAACCGTCCTGTCGGCCGAACAACTGCTGCTGCAAATCCTGCGTCGGGCAAAGATGCTGGTTGCCCGTGGCGACACGCTGTTTACATCACCCTCCCTGCAACTGTTCCTGCAACAGCGCGTAACCTTAGCCGACTTCGACCGACCGGACATCATAGACGCCTTCGCCCAACTCGACGACAGTGACATCTACTCTGCCGCGAAAGTCTGGTGTCGCGCCGACGATGCTGTTTTAGCGCAACTCTGCACGATGCTCGTCGCCCGCCGGCTATTTAAAATCGAACTGCGCCCGCAGCCATTCGCCGAAGGCTATATTGAACAACTGCGCCACCGCACCCTGCCGTTTATCCCACCCACGCCGGAGGCCCTACCCTATTTTGTCATCAGCCATTACATCGTCAACAAAAGCTACGACGAGGAAACAGGCAAAATCCAAATCCGCTACGGGAAATCGGAACTGCGCGACCTCTACGAAGTGTCGGACATATTGAACGCGCGCGCTTTTGCCGGCGTTACCAAAAAATACTTTGTCTGTTACCTTAAAGATATAATTCCCCCTGCGGGAAATGACGACATTCACTTTAATTCCATATAAACCATGCAATTTACCGCAAAAATATTGGCCGATTATCTCCACGGCGACATCGTGGGCGACGAAAATGCAACCGCCAGCGTCGTTGCCCGCATCGAACAAGGCGTGCCAGGCGCGATCTGCTTCCTCGCCAACCCGAAGTATGAACCCTACCTCTACACCTCCCACGCATCGATCGTACTCGTCAACCGCAACTTTGAAATACGCCAACCGGTAACCTCGACCCTCATCCTTGTCGACAATGCCTATGAAAGCATAGCCGCGCTGCTCGACTTATACAATTCAATGCAAACCCTGCAGAAGAAAGGACGGTCGTGGCGGGCACGGATATCGTGGCGGGCGAAACTGGGAAAAGCCGTATGGGTCGGCGCAGGAAGCTACATCTCGCGCGGCGTAAGAGTGGGCGACCACACCAAAATATTCCCGCAGGTCTACATCGGCGACAATGTTACGATCGGCGACCATTGCATTATTTACCCCGGCGTCAAAATCTATCACGGTAGCACGATCGGCAATCATTGCATACTCCATGCCAATGCGGTAATCGGCTCTGACGGCTTTGGCTTTGCGCCCACAGCCGACGGCTCATATCGGAAAATCCCGCAAATCGGACGCGTCGTGCTGGAAGACAACGTCGAAATTGGCGCGAACACAGTCGTCGACCGTGCGACCATCGACGCAACGATTATCCGGCAGGGGGTGAAAATTGACAATCTGGTACAGATTGCACACAATGTAGAAGTAGGCGAAAACACCGTCATTGCCGCCCTTTCGGGCATTGCCGGCTCGACGAAAATAGGCCGGCAGTGCATGTTTGGCGGGCAGGTAGGCGTAGCGGGGCACATCACCGTAGCCGACGGCACGCGCGCCGGTGCACAGGCCGGCATCAACGCCACCGTCAAAGAACCAAACCAAAGCATTATCGGATCACCCGCGATTAATTATATCGATTATTTCAAAGCCTATGCCATCTTCCGAAAACTACCGCAACTGAAACGACAATTAGACGAGTTGAAGCAAGAATGAAACGAAATCCTTGTGGCTTCTCATCATTTCATCGTTTCATCGCGCGTAGCGCTCAAATATTCCAGCGCCACTCGATTAAATTCGGCGGCATTGTCGATATTGCAAATATGCCCGGCATCGGGCACAACGATGAGCGAAGAATACTGCGTATGCTGTTTCAGCATGGCTTTTACCTGAGGGAGGAACATATAATCCTCCTCGCCCATGATATATACCGTAGGAACAGGCAACTCGATTGCCCGGAAAAACCGCAGCAGCGGGCTTAAATCGGCCGTCAGCGAAAACCAGCGCAGGAATTCTTTTTGACGCACTTTCATCGCTTCATTGATGAACAGCCGCCGCGATTTCTGATGCCGCTTTTTCGGCATCAGAATATTGGCATAAATCCGGTAAATCCACATGTAAGGCACAAGATGTCGAACTTTAGCCGCCGCCCACATCAGGAACTGCGACCGGAAATTCAACCGCACCACCGCCCCCACCATCAGCAGAGTCTTAACCCGTGAGATATCAATTTCGGCTATTTCGCGAATCACAATAGCGCCCAATGAAACACCCATAAAATGGCAGGCCGGAAGCTGCAGGGCATGCAACACCTCCAGCACATCGCCCGCAATATCGGTAAACGAATATTGCGGCGTGTATAGCGTTTTACCGACCGATTTACCGTGCCCTTTCAGATCAATCAACAATAAATTAAAATGCTGACTGAATGCACGAATTTGTTTGTACCACACAACGGAACTACCCCCTGCGCCGTGCAAAAACACAACCCATTCTTGCGATGTCGGATGCCTGTATTCTTGATAGTGCAACATAATTTTGGGGTGCAAAGTTAAATAAATTTCGACATAATCAATCATTGTTGTCCGCTAAAAGTGGGAAAGTCATATGATTTACTTATTATAGTCTGATAATGAGTTGTGTGTTTTTATATTTTCAAAAGTAAGCCCCCTGCATTTCAGGGAACAGGGAATTTTGATATTTCATTTTTTGTTCGTTTATTATGCTTCGCCAACTGCCTTCCGGATCTTCCAAAAAGGTGTAAATATTGATATAG
>JAIRKX010000192.1 GCA_031259805.1 Prevotellaceae bacterium
GTCAATCGTCAATCTCCAATTCCTCCGGCTCTTCGGGTATATTGGCGGGATGCTCTTCCAAATATTTCTTGACAAAGGCCGTTTGTTTCTCATCCGGCTTGATAGAAGGGGGCAGGTACTTGGCGCTGATTTCTTTCATCCGGTAAATGCCCGATTGTATCAGGGCGTCTTTCAGGATGGGGATTTGGTCTAAGTCAATCTTGGAAAGGAAGTCGATAGAATCCATTCCCAAGTAGGTGATGTCTTTCATGGAGAGGTGGAGTATCTTCTGGAGGCGTTTACCTTCGGGGGTTAAGGCGCTGGTGATAGGCAGGAAGGTCAGGACAAAGAGTTTGTCCTGCTGTGTAACGAATGTGAAATAGCCGTATACATCGCCCGTGCTAAGGTGGGCGACAAACAGGGGCTGGTCGTCGGGGCCGCGGACGATTTTCGGCGTCATCATCAACGACCGGTAGAGAATCATCATCCGTTCGGTAGGCTGTACGAAGCGGAGGCGTTCCTTGAGGCGGAGGATGGCGTGCTGTTGTATGTAGATGGCGAGCTTCCGGTCGTCTTTTTCGTCGCACAGGGGGAAGATCTGGCTGTACTGAATGTCGGCAGGGAGCATGGATTTCATATCTATCGGTCCCATGCAGAACCGGTATGCTTTTCGCCGTCTATCGAAATGTTTGAACGAAATACATTCGGGCACGTCGGAGGTGAGGGAAATCGTTAACCCCAGGCAGCCGGACGACTGGGCGTCATAGCTGCCGGTGTAGCCGTAGAGCCGGAATTGTACCTGCGAGATGGCCAGCAACGGAAACATAATAATGCCCCTTAATTGTTCCTGTACTTTGGACTCCAAAAGACCGGTCTTTTGCAGTTTTTCATGCGCGTCGCGGACTGCCTGCAACTCGTCGCCGAGCACAATATGCGTAAGATGGGGATAAAGGTACAACCCGCCGGAAAAAGCAATCCCGTAGCTTAAGGCATCGGCCATCGAAAGACCGATTTCCTCGTTATTATCTACATAGGTTTCTTCAAAGGCGACGTGTAGCAGGGCGCGAACATAGCGCAGGAATGCGTGGGGGACGCAAGCGCCTTTCTTTATCACTACGCGGGGTCTTTCGCTGGGGATGTTCAGTATCGCATTCAATTGCTGTTTGGTCATCCGGTCGAGGAATGACTCGTCGATGCCTGCCAGACGAAGTAACTTACGCCCTACCTCCTCCATGTGCCGGAGGTAAGTATACGACGCCCGCTGGAGAAAGGGATTTTTCGGCTGATGAGACTGGTATACTTTGTTCTTTCGTTTCCGATTGTTTTTACTTTTAGGCATGACTCGGTAATTCTAAAATTCAATGCCCAAAGTTAGGCATTTTTCTCCGGTTCCTTCGTCTTTTTTTTCAGGACGTGGCACAGTTCATAGCAAACGCTTCATGTTTTGCGCCTGAGTCGTAATTCCAGCCGGCGTTCCCAGACAAAGAGCATCGCGATGAGCCAGCGGGGGAGCAGTAACCACCAGCATAACCCGCCGAACGAAACGAAGAGTAACAGGTCTTCAATATTGCTGTGCGCAACGCCGATGTGGTGATTGAGCAGGTCGACGTCGCGGGCGTCTACTTTTCCGGCTTCGGTTTCTTCTATCATTACCGCCGCGCCGTAGGCTAATCCGAGTACGTTGGCGACAATCCAGAGGAATGATGTACGCGCCGGCAGTCCGAAGATTTTCAGCAGCGGTCGCAGGCATTTCGACAGCAGCCGGATGACGCCGAACTCAGCCAGTAAGCGTTGTAAAAACGATAGCCCGACGATGAGCGTCAACATGCGTAGAATTAACTGTCCGGTCGACAGCAGCCATTCCCACGCGAGGGTCTGCAACGGCAGCGCTGCCGGCGCCACGGACGGCGCCGCCGGCATGCTTTCGACCGGCATCAGCCAGTGGAGCAGCAGACCGCCGATTAAAGCGCCTGCGGTGCGTACTGCAATCATGCGCACGGCCGACGAGCCGGTCTTTCGTTGCACTGCCGTTTCGATAAACATATTGTGTGCACAGAGTACCATGACGCCTAAGATGGTCAGTTCGCGCACGGTCAGCGACAGTGTGCCGACAATGGCCAGCGCGCCGTAGACGTTGACGAAGTAGCCGGTCAGGAAGGCCAGCGATGCTTCCCCCGGCAGTCCGACCAGCCGGAATACGGGCGAGAGGCATTCCGACATCCATGCAATAATGCCGAAATAGCGCAACGCTTCGACGCCTAACGAGACGAGTACTGTCAGGCGGATCATCCACCATGCGATTTTCAGGGCTTTTGGGAAGGAGGTGCGGAATGCGTGGCCGATGCGGTAGAGGGTCTGTTTCACGGGGTCGGTGTACATGTCGAATTATTGTTTGTCGCCGCGCAGCCATTCGGCGAGGGTCGCTATCTGTCGGGCTTCTTTTACGTCGTGGACGCGCAGGATGGCTGCGCCTTGCAGGAGCGCCTGCAGGTGGAGCGCCGAGGTGGCGCACAGGACGTCGGAGGGCTGGCTGTCGAGCGGTTTCCAGAGCATCCCCTTTCGGGAAATGCCGATTAGCAACGGGGCGTCGAGTGTGGTAAATTCGTGCAGCCGTCGCAGGAGTGTGTAGTTTTGGGCGACTGTTTTGGCGAAGCCGAAGCCGGGGTCAATGATGACGGTGCGGATGCCGGCGTCGTGCAGCGTTGTCAGTTTGCGCTGCAGGTAGTCCTTTACGTCGAGGACGACGTCGGTGTAGTCCGTCAGGTGTGTCATGGTTTGGGGCGTGCCGCGTTTGTGCATGGCAATGTAGGGGAGTTGCAGTTGCGCTACGACGGGGATCATCTCGCGGTCGTCGTCGCCGGCCGAGATGTCGTTGACAATAAACGCGCCGTATTTGTCGTATAGCCGCCGGACGATGCCGGCGCGGAAGGTGTCGATTGATATAGGCATGCGGGGTACGTATGTGCGGACAATGCGCATCGCCGTGTCGATCCGTTGCCATTCTTCGTCTTCCGTCGCTGTGGCGGAGTTGGGGCGCGTGGAGCAGCCGCCTATATCGAGCCAGTCGACGCCGTCGACGACCATCTGCTCGATGCGTGCGGCCAACTCGCGCTCCGATTGGCACCGGCTGGTTGCGTAGAACGAGTCGGGCGTGGCGTTAATAATGCCCATGATGAGGGGCAGTGGACGTCCTGTCAGGGACGAAATGTTTGTAGAAACGGTATCCCCTCTCGTTTCCCCGTCCTTAACGGGACGTCCGTGTTTTCCAAGCCCATGTTCTATGTTCTTCATTGTTTATTGTTCATTATCCACTGCAAGGCGCCGCTGTCGGTACGGCGGACTTTGTCGTTGTCAATTAGCCAACGCAGGACGCTGATGATGGCGTCGGGGTCTCCGGCGACGGTTTGCAGGCATTCGTCGATGGTCGGTGCGCTTTCGCGAATGAGTTTCTTTAACTGCTCGACCAGCCGGTCAAATTCGTATTTGCTTAGCCCCGTTTTCTTGTGTTCGCGGCAGACGTCGCAGCGTCCGCAGCGGCATGCGTCGGTTTCGCCGAAATAGGCCAGCAGTTGTTGGCTGCGGCATTTGGCGGTCGATTCGGCGTAGCGGAGTATGGCGTTCATGCGTTGTTCGTAGCGTTTTTTGAGCATTCCGTATCGTTCGTGGGAGATGTTGATGTTTTTCTTGTCGAGTCGTTCTTCGTTAAATAGCAGGAGCGGGGTGCTTTTTTGGGGGATGTAGCCGATGACCTGCATTCGCGACAGTTTTATTAAATATTCGTTTACGACACTGACTTCGACGTGAAGGTAGCGTGCCAGTATGACCTCGTCGATGGGTGTGTATTCGTGGAACAGGCCGGTGTAGGTGCGCAGGAGCAGTTTGATGAGACTGTCGAGCTGTTCGTTTTCAACTTGTATTTTGTAGAGTTCGTTGCGGGTTAGCAGGATTATGATGCGCGTCGGGTGATGGTGTTCGTCGATGATTTCGAGGTAGCCTTCGCGTTGCAGGTGTTGCAAGGCGCTGTGGGCGGTGGTCGAGTAGAGGTTGTAGTGTATGGCAAAGCGGACGAGGTTGAAGTCGTGTACGCTGCCTTTGCCTCCGCCGTAGGGGATGTTATAAAAGGTGTACAGTTTTTGGTATATTTCTTTGATGGTTTCCGGCGGGGGGAAGGATGAGATGAGTCGCGCCGTCATTCCGAGCTTGTCGTCATCGTTGTAAAGCAGCACGGCGTAGGCTGTTTTTTCATCTCGTCCGGCGCGTCCGGCTTCCTGAAAGTAAGCTTCGATGCTGTCGGGTAAATCCATGTGGGCGACAAAGCGTACGTCAGGTTTGTCAATGCCCATTCCGAATGCGTTGGTGCATACTACGACCCGGATGAGATTTTGCTTCCATTCGTTCTGCCGCAGGTTGCGACTGTCGGGACTGAGGCCGGCGTGGTAGAAGCCGGACTTAATGCCGTTTTTGTGGAGGAATTCGGCGATCTCCTGCGCGCTTCGCCTGTTGCGGACGTAGACGATGCCCGTGCCGGGTACGTTTTGGCATATATTCAGTAACTGCTCTTCTTTATCGTTCGTTTTGCGCACGACGTAGATGAGGTTTTTCCGTTCAAAGCTTTTCTGCATCAGGTTTGGTTTACGGAAGAGCAGTTTTTCCATGATGTCGTTTGCTATTTCGGGGGTGGCGGTGGCGGTAAGGGCCAGCACAGGCACGTCGGGCAGCCATTCTCGTACAGCGGCTATTTCGAGGTACGACGGCCTGAAATCGTACCCCCATTGCGAAATGCAGTGTGCTTCGTCGACGGCCAGCAGATTCACTTTTAACTTCTGTACCCGCACGCGAAATAGTTCCGTCTTCAAGCGTTCGGGCGAGATATAAAGGAATTTATAATTGCCGTAGGTGGCATTGTCGAAGGCGACGTCAATTTCGTGCGACGTCATGCCGGAATAGATGGCGAGGGCTTTAATGTCGCGTTTTTTCAGGTTTTCGACCTGATCTCTCATCAGTGCAATCAGGGGCGTTATGACAATGCATAATCCGTCTTTTGCCATCGCGGGCACTTGAAACGTAATAGACTTGCCGCCGCCGGTGGGCATCAGCGCCAAGACGTCATTCCCTTCGTATACTTGCCGGATAATGTCTTCCTGCAAGTCGCGAAATGCGGTGTAACCCCAATATTGTTGTAATATTTTACGAAAATTGTCCATTAGTGAATGGTGCAGGGTTGCAGGGTTGCATGGTTAGTTTTTAATGATGCGTACTTTGGCGTATTGTAATAACAGGGTTCTGCGGCCGGCGTTTTCGAAGTCGACAATGGCTTTGGTGTGCGGCATGACGCCTTCGATGCTTACGATAACGCCTATGCCGAAGCGTTCGTGCTCGATGGTCATTCCTTTCGACAGGCTGTCTGGCCGGTCGGGGGCGAAGTTGCGGCGGACGGTTTGTGGAAAGGGTTTTGCGGCGGTTGTTCCGGCATTTCCGACAGGGTTGTGTTCGAACGACGGGGCGAAGCGGTGATTATATTCGCTGGTGTTTTGGGGCTCGTTGCCGCTTGTCAGGATGGGTCGTTCAAGATAGGTAGGGGCGATTTCCTGCAGGAAGCGGCTGGGTGCGCAGGCGTTTATTTTTCCGTAGCGGTATCGCGTAGCGGCAAACGATACGGTGGCTTTGCTTTTGGCGCGGGTGATGGCGACATAGAACAGCCGGCGTTCCTCTTCGATGTCTTCTTCGCCCTGTGAATATTCACTGGGGAATAGTCTCTCTTCCATGCCGGCAATGTAGACATACGAAAACTCCAGCCCTTTGGCCGAATGGATGGTCATGAGGCGTACTTTGTTGTGGTCTTCCTTTTTCTCGGTATCCATGTCGGTCAACAGAGCTATATTTTCGAGATACTCGCGAATGGTTACCGGTTGGTTTTCGTTGCCGGGAACGGTATTTTCGGGGTTATTGCAAAATTCGAGAATGCTGTTCAGCAGTTCGTCGACGTTTTCAAGTCGGACGTTGGCTTCCATTGTGCCTTCGTTTTTCAATTCGGTGATATAGCCTGAACGGGATGCCGTTTTGCTGGCCAGTTCGTGGGCATTTAGTGTCGGCTGCAGGGAGGACAGTTCGGCGATCATCGTGCAAAAAGATTGTAGTTTTCCAGCGATATTGGTGCGTATCCCGATGTCATCCGGCGCGAGAGACTGCATGGTTTCGTAGAGGCTTTTCCCCAGCCGGTCGGCGGCGGCCTGCAGGTGTTCGAGGGAAGTATCGCCGATGCCGCGCGCAGGCGCTTGTACGGCGCGTTTAAAAGCCTCGTCGTCGTGGGGGTTGACGATGAGCCGCAGGTAGGCCAGCATGTCCTTCACTTCGGCACGCTGGTAGAACGATAGCCCGCCGTATACGCGATAGGGAATGTTATTCTTGCGAAAGGCCTCCTCGAGTGTGCGCGACTGGGCGTTGGTGCGGTAGAGCACGGCAAATTCGCTGTATGGCACG
>JAIRKX010000071.1 GCA_031259805.1 Prevotellaceae bacterium
GCAAACCCGGCTTATCGTAGCCGTCTTTGCGAGGGCGAAGTCCGAAGCGCGTCATTGCGAACCTGAAGGGTGAAGCAATCCGGTGGATTTCCGGATTGCTTCACCCTTCCTGTGCGTTATGCGCTATGCGTTATGCGTTCCCCTGCGGGGCACAATATCAATAGAAAAAGAACGACGTACGCGACACGCCGACAGGCGTTTGCCCGGACACCGAATATTCGTTGGACGAATACTAGAGTATTTGTCCGACCCGATAAAAACGAAGAGTTGGAGGTTGAAAGTGATGCGTTATTATTGTCGTCGGCTAAAGCCGACGGACGACAATTTGAAATGCACCCCTCTCCACAAATCCACCGGTCCACAATCAATAAAAAACGTATCTTTGCATTATGGTAATCTCCAAAATAGATTTAGGCGCGCGGCCGTTGCTGCTGGCGCCAATGGACGAAATCACCGACCCGTCGTTCCGATACGTTTGCAAAATGTACGGGGCGGCAATGATGTACACGGAGTTTGTCTCGTCTGACGGGTTGGTACGCGACGTGGAGAAGACGCGGCAAAAGTTGGCGATCTACGACAGTGAGCGGCCTATCGGCATTCAGCTATACGGCCATCTGATCGACGCCATGGTCGAATCGGCGCGGCGGGCGGCCGAAACACATCCCGACGTCATAGACATTAACTTCGGATGCCCGATGAAAAAAATCGCCAATCGTGGTGCAGGGTCGGGCATGATGCGCGAGCCGGAGAAGATGATCGAAATGACGCGCCTCATTGTACGCGCCGTGCCAATGCCCGTAACCGTCAAAACACGTCTGGGATGGGACGACGACTCGAAAACCATCGTCGAATTAGCCGAGCGGCTACAGGACGTGGGTATTGCCGCCATCGCCATCCACGGACGCACGCGCGCCCAGATGTACAAGGGCGTTGCCGACTGGACGCTCATCGGCGCTGTAAAAAACAACCCGCGCATGCACATTCCCGTCATCGGCAACGGCGACATCAAAACGCCACATGATGCCTTCACCGCCTTCGAACGCTATGGCGTCGACGGCGTCATGATCGGTCGCGCCGCCATCGGTCGCCCGTGGCTCTTTCGAGAAATAACGCACTACCTGACTACGGGCGACACCCTGCCCGACATGCCCGTACCCGAAAAAGTCGCGCTGGCCAAACTGCACCTGCAAAAATCCATCGAACACAAAGGCCAGCGGGTAGGCATCCTCGAATTCCGCCGACACCTGAACCACTATTTCAAATTCCTCGACAACTTTAAAGAAACGCGGCTGCGACTGCTTACCTCCACCGACCTCGCCGACCTCCACGCCCTGCTCGATTACATACAAACGCGCTGGGGCGATGCCGGCCCCGCGCCCCAACCCACCACGACATCACGATGAACGAACGACTGCGAAACGACATTAAATTCCTCCCGGGCATAGGAAGCCGCCGTGCCGAAATCCTCTATAAGGAATTAGGCATTACCACCTACGAAGACCTGCTTTACATCGTCCCATTCCGTTACATCGACCGCACTCGCTTTTACAAAATCAACGAAATAAATGCCGATTTACCGTATGTCCAATTACGCGGGACGATCATCCGCTTTCAGGAAATCGCCTACGGAAAACGACAAAAACGCTACATCGCACACTTTGCCGACGACACCGGCCTCATCGAACTCGTCTTTTTTCAAGGATTAAAAAGAATTCAGGAACGCCTGAAAACCGGCGTCGAATATATTGTCTTCGGCAAACCGACGGTGTTTAACCATAAAGTGAATCTCGTACACCCCGAAGTAGACCAGCCAAACGCCGACAGGAATCTACTGCAATCGGCCATGCAGGGCGTTTACCGGAGTTCCGAAACCCTACAAAATAACGGACTGGGACAACGAGCCTTCCTCCGTTTGCAAGCCAACGTGCTTAACGCCCTGCGAGGACAAATTGAAGAAACGTTACCCGCCGGCCTCCTCCAACAATACCGCCTGATGCCGCTGTACGAAGCCTTATTCAATATTCATTTCCCGCAGAACGTCGAACGACTGCAACAAGCGCAGTACCGCCTCAAATTCGAGGAATTGTTCTACATTCAGCTAAGCCTGCTCCGCCAACGCAACGAGAGGAAAAACACTGTCTGCGGATTTATTTTTCCCAAAATAGGCGATTATTTCAACGCCTGCTACAGTCGCCTGCCGTTCAACCTGACCGATGCGCAGAAGCGCGTCATTAAAGAAATCCGGCGCGACATGGGCAACGGCAAACAAATGAACCGCCTGCTGCAAGGCGACGTAGGCAGCGGCAAAACGCTCGTCGCTCTGCTGTGCATGTTGATTGCCGCCGACAACGGATACCAGTCGTGCATCATGGCGCCGACAGAAATCCTCGCACAGCAGCACTTCAACAGCATACAGGAATTTATTCGCGACAGCGGCGTCCACGTCGGACTGCTCACCGGATCAACGAAGAAAAAAGACCGGCGGGTGTTGCAGGAACAACTAACCGACGGCTCGCTACACATACTCATCGGCACGCACGCCCTGATTGAAGATTCGGTACAATTCCGGCAACTCGGCTTTGCGGTAATCGACGAGCAGCATCGCTTCGGCGTCGAACAGCGCGCACGTCTATGGAGCAAAAGCGAACAACCGCCACACGTCCTCGTAATGACCGCCACACCCATCCCGCGCACGCTGGCAATGACCGTCTATGGCGATCTCGACGTATCGGTCATCGACCAACTGCCGCCCGGACGCCAACCGATACGAACCCTGCACTTCAACGATAGCCAGCGCCTGCGTGTATTCGAATTTATGCATAAGCAAATTCAAGCCGGACGGCAAATATACGTCGTATACCCGTTAATTAAGGAGTCCGAAAAAATGGATTACAAAAATCTGGAAGAAGGATATGAAATTATATCCGATGCATTCCCGCCGCCCGCTTACGACACGGCCATTGTACACGGGAAAATGACGTCCGACGACAAACACTCCTACATGCAGCGGTTTGTCCGCGGGCAGGCGCATATTATGGTCGCCACGTCGGTCATCGAGGTTGGCGTTAACGTCCCGAATGCAACAGTAATGGTCATCGAAAGCGCCGAACGGTTCGGGCTCTCGCAACTGCACCAGCTTCGCGGGCGAGTAGGGCGCGGCGCGGAGCAATCGTACTGCATCCTGATGACCGGCTACAAACTAAGCGCCGAAGCACGCAAGCGAATGGAACTAATGGTAGCCACGAACAACGGCTTTGAAATTGCCGATGCCGACCTGACCCTCCGTGGCCCCGGCGACCTTGAAGGCACGCTGCAAAGCGGGCAAGCGTTCGACCTGCGCATTGCCGACTTAGGGCGCGACGGACAGTTACTCGAATACGTCCGTCAAATTGCCGACAATATCCTCGCCAACGACCCCGCTTTGACCGATACCCGAAACATCCTCCTCCGCACCCGCCTCAAGCAACTGAAAAACCAAACAAAAAACTACAAAGACATCAGCTGAAACATAAAGCGACGGCTAAACAAATCAACAAATCAACAAACATGAAACAACTACTCCTTTTTTGCTTCCTGCTGCTGTCCTGTGTAGCGACAGCGCAAAACGACACAGCCTGCATGCCTGTACGCGACCTGCAGCCCGACGAATTGGCATTTGCCGACGGCGAACAACTGACCATCGTAGCTAATTATAAATGGGGGCTCATCAACACCGATGTAGGCGAGGCGACCATGTTGCTTTCGCAGGAACGCTTTCACGATACCACCTACTTCTACGCCCACGCCTACGCCAAAACCTATAAGTTTTACGACAACTTCTTCATGGTACGCGACGTCTACGAAGCGCGTTTCCTCAGCCGCAACCTGCGCCCCATCTACTTCCACCGCAACATTAACGAAGGCGGCTACCAGATGAAGAACACCTTCCTTTTCGACGACAGCCGTTATACTATCCGGGCATCGGTACAGCGCAAGACCAATCCGCAAAAAGATACCATCCTGCAAGGCCGGTCATGCACCTTCGATTTCATCAGTCTATTCTATAACTCCCGCAATCTCGATTTCGATCACATCGTCAAAGACCAAATTATTCCCATATCCTTTGCAGTCGACGAAGGGGTTTACAACATCTATTACCGTTATCTCGGCAAGGAGACCAAAAAAATAAGCGGATTAGGAACGTTCACCTGCCTTAAGATTGCCGCCAAACCGGTCGCCGGACAAGTCTTCGATGGCCAAAACGAAATCCACATCTGGATTTCCGACGACGCAAACCACATCCCCCTACTGATCGAAACGCCCATCATCGTAGGGAAAGTATCGGCGCGCCTGAGCAAATACCATGGCCTGAAATACCCGCTGACAAGCAGAATTAAGAATTAGGAATTCCAATAATCATCTTCTATCCCGCTATCGACGGTAAGTTGGCGCGCGAGGGTAAAGAGATAATCGGAAAGGCGGTTCAGGTAGCGCAGCACATTATCATCGAGGGATGTCTGCCGGGCTACGCTGACGGTGCAGCGTTCGGCGCGGCGGCAGACGGTACGCGCTATGTGGCATACGGCAGCCACCCGTGGCGCGGCAGGAAGAACGAATGCGCGTAGCGGCACAAGGCCGCTTTGCATGTCATCAATGGCGGTCTCCAGCGCGGTGATGTCGGCGGACGCGACGGCAGGGAGTTTTTTGTGCGCCTGTTCGTCGGCGGCTAAGAGGGTGGCGCAGGTCATCAGGCATTCCTGAATGCGGCGCAGTAGGGGAGTGTAAGGCGCGGCGGCGACGTCGCAACGCAGCAGACCTATCCACGAAATCAGTTCGTCGACCGTACCGTATGCTTCGACCCGCGGAGCGTCCTTCGCCGTCCGTGTGCCGCCAACGAGCGACGTCTCGCCGGCATCCCCTTTTTTAGTGTAGACTTTCATTGCTGTTGATTTGCTTATTGAGCTACGCAGGCTGTACTTATTAGGTACTGCCCCCGCAGGCAATGACTAATTGTCCCCGTCGCTTTCGATAAGTCCGTCGCGGAGGCGGATGATGCGGTGGGCATGGCGGGCGATATCTTCTTCATGCGTAACGACGATAATCGTATTGCCGTTGCCATGGATCTCCTCAAAGACATTCATAATATCGACGGAGGTACGGCTGTCGAGGTTACCGGTAGGCTCGTCGGCGAGGATAATGGAGGGGTTATTCACCAGCGCGCGCGCTACGGCTACCCGTTGCCGCTGGCCGCCCGAAAGTTCATTGGGTTTATGATCCATGCGGTTTTCCAAATCGACGCTACGCAGCGCCATCAGCGAACGTTCTTCGCGTTCGGCCTTCGGCACGCCGGCGTAAATCAATGGCAATCCCACGTTGTGTAAGGCCGAATAGCGCGGCAGCAGGTTGAACGATTGAAATACGAAGCCGATTTCCTTGTTGCGGATTTCGGCCAGCGCGTCGTCGTCCATATGACTTACGTCCGTGCCGTTGAGAATATAGTTGCCGGACGTCGGCGTGTCGAGGCATCCCAGAATGTTCATCAAAGTCGATTTGCCTGAACCCGACGGCCCCATAATCGCTACATATTCATTCTTTGAAATCGTCAGCGAAACACCGTTCAGCGCCCGCACTTCCTGCGTGCCTACCTGATAAATCTTTTTGAGATCGTTAATTGCAATCAATACATCATTCATAATGGATGGTATAAAAATTAAAAATATGCCGGCAAAGTTGCAAAAAAAAAGTGGAGTAGTCTAATTTTTTTAGTGTAAATTTGTAAAAAACAATTTTAACGCAATAAAAAGATGAAAAAAACAATCGCGCTCGTAGCGCACGACAACCGCAAACGTGACCTGATGGAATGGGCGGCGTTCAATCACGACGTATTACGCAAATATCATCTGGTGTGCACCGGCACTACCGGACGTCTTATCGAGCAAACCCTGCATGATAAATCGGGACGACAAGCCGACCATCTACACATCACCCTGTTGAAATCCGGCCCTCTCGGCGGCGACCAGCAGCTCGGCGCGTTGATTGCCGAAAGGAAAATAGACTTGATTATTTTTCTTTGGGACCCCATGCAGCCGCAGCCGCACGATGTAGATGTGAAGGCGTTGCTGCGCATCTCAAGCCTCTACAACGTGCCTACCGCCTGCAATCGTTCGACGGCCGACTACCTGATTTCGTCGCCGCTGTTCACCAATCCCGATTACAAGCCGATTATTAAGGATTTTTCGGAATACCTGTCGCGACCGTTAGAACTGCAAAAAGAAAGGTAGATTTACTTTTTCATCGCCTCGCGTACCGCAGGTAAGAATGGGAGTGTGCATAAAATTGGGGGGGGTAGTGAACTGTGCCGGGGTCGAACCGGCGACCTCTGCCCTGTCAAGGCAGCGCTCTAAACCAACTGAGCTAACAGTTCAGGAGCGCAAAGGTAGCATTTTTTTTTGAATTGGGAATTGCCTGTACTTTCCACCCAGGGCTGACGCATCTAATACATATGTGATGATGTGATAATAAGGTGAAATGCGCTACGCGCGGTGAAAAAGGGTGAAATGCGCTACGCGCGGTGAAAAAGGGTGAAATGCGCTACGCGCGGTGAAAAGGTGAAGTGCGCTACGCGCGGTGAAAAGGTGAAAAGGTGAGACGCACGTCATTCCGGGCGAAGCGAGGAATCTCCTCATACCCGCACCTACCGTCATTGCGAGGACAAAGTCCGAAGCACTCCAGCACTTCTCCCTCCGCAGTTAGCACTTCTCCCTCCGCAGTTAGCACTTCTCCCTCCGCAGTTAGCACTTCTCCCTCCGCAGTCAGAACATCTCCCTCCGCAGTCAGAACTTTTCCCTCCGCAGTCAGAACATCTCCCTCCGCGGTTAGAACTTTTCCCTCCGCAGTCAGAACTTTTCCCTCCGCGGTTAGAACTTTTCCCTCCGCGGTTAGAACTTTTCCCTCCGCGGTTAGAACTTTTCCCTCCGCAGTTAGAACATCTCCCTCCGCACCCAGAACATCTCCCTCCGCACCCAGAACATTTCCCTCCGCACCCGGAACATCTCCCTCCGCAGTCAGAACTTCTCCCTCCGCAGTTAGAACTTTTCCCTCCGCAGTTAGAACTTTTCCCTCCGCAGTTAGAACTTTTCCCTCCGCAGTTAGAACTTTTCCC
>JAIRKX010000097.1 GCA_031259805.1 Prevotellaceae bacterium
CCGGCTTCCGCCGCTTCATATAAGCTCAGGAAGGGGTCAACCATGCTGCTACCGCCGGTGGTATTCAATACAGCTTTGTCGATGGTGAGCACACTATAGGTTTTTCCTACGCCGAACTCAAGCGGGTAGAAGGGTATGCCGTAATCATAAACGGGGTATGCCGTGCCGTTGATGGAGATTTCGTAGCCGGCGCCGTTCCAGCGGATACGGTCGAAGTAAATGTCTTTGTACTCGAAGGGTTCGGTCAGCCGGATATCGCGGTTAAATTCCGGGTAAGTCGGAACAACGATTGTTTGCACCGCTCCGTCGTCGTCGATGTAATCGAATGAAGACAGGCGTTTTCCGATGGACATTTGCAGGCGGAAATCGCCGATGTCAACGGTCGGGTATAGCAACTGTTTCCACAGGTTTTCGACGACGCCCTGAATCGCTGTCAGCCCCGACGCATCGACCACCGCTTGCTGTTCTTCGGCCGTGGCTTTGGTAAATATAAACGGGCATTCGTGCTGACGGCCGGTAGCTCTAAATTCATCGCCCTGCAATTTGCCGACGAGGTTTACGTCATAGTCGGACAGCAATCCGTCACCTCTTGTTGCGCCTGCAATCACCGGTTTGGGGTCGGCCGGCCAGTGAATGTAGTTGTATCCGTCGAACATCAGGGTGGGTAGCTGCATTGCTTTCAGGCGGTAGCTGCTTTCTTTTTCTGTCGTGGCGGTGGTAGCGTCGATGTCGCCATACATTATCAGCCGGTTGTTAGGGGTAAATTTCGCCCAAAACCGATATGCGCCTCCCGCCGATCCACGGTCTTGCGTGCCTACGGCAATGAACCATCCGTAGGAGGCGGCGCAAAGGACGTTTTGGTATTCGGTCAGGGCGGCGCTCAGGCGTTCGTCCGGGCCTTCGCCGAAGAGGTATTTTTCGTCTTCGCACGCTGCTGTGCCGAGTAATAATAGTACAGCCAATAGATGATATATTGTTTTTTTCATGTGCTTTTTTGTTTTGTTTTTTTATTTATGCGTTAGTGTTGGTTATAGCCGGGCAATCGCCTCCTGCGTCATTTCGACCAGCCCGTCGCCGGCGCCGTCGTATGTTTCGTAGAAGTCAATATTCCAGATGGTCTTAAAGTAGGCAATAATAATATTTTCCTTTGCCCGCAGTTTGGCGGCAGCGTCAGTGCCGACAGAGGTCATGTAGTCTTCGAACCACTGCCGGCCGTTCACTACGATGTGGGAAATTGTTTCCGCAAAATCTTCGTCGGGATTGGCGCGGGCGTATTTGCTGACAAATCCGGCGGGGCCAAATTCGGCGTCGGGCGTACTCTGCCACGAACCGGTGTACGATTCGCGGCAGATGGTTTGCCATTCCGACGGGTACAGTGTTGTCTGATGCAGGGTGTGTACAAATTCATGTTCGGCGGTGTGCAGAATCTTCCGGACAATCGACGGGTCTTTAGGGTTAAAGCTGTTTACATCGAGGATGACGATTTTGTTGCCGCCTTCGGCAAAGCCGAGCGTTGTGGTGGTGGCGTTATATTGGAGCGAACCGACCAGTACATATCGTTTCGGCGCTAATTTTTTGATGAAGTTCGACCCCGCCTGACTCTCGTAAGGTTCAATCCATACTTTTTTGACGGCGATCATCAGTTCCTTCACGCGCGACTCGTCTACCGGCACATAGTTTTTCCCCAAATCGAGTTCGTAGGGGTCCCACTTGTATTTTATTTCCATATTGTAGGGCACGACGAACTCGTGGTACAGCCAGTCGTCTAATTCCGTGCGTTCCCACGTATCGCCGCCCATTCCCAGCAATTTTGCATCGGGGTTCAGTTCTTCCTTGGTGCAGGCAACCAGCATTGCCGTCATTGCCATGCATAAAAATATTCTTTTCATATTCTTTATCTTTTTTATCAATTTTGTCTTTTTTGTCTTTTTTATCGTGGATTGGGTTCGAGTCCGAATCCTACGGCTGTTTCCGGGATTTGCCACAGGCGGCGCGGGTCGTCGGGCAGCAGGGTGTGCAGGTTGTTTTCACGGTCGATGTGGTTGACCGGGATTTTGTAGCGCAGGATGTCGAACCAGCGATACCCTTCGTGCAGGTATTCCGCTTTGCGGGTATCGAGCAGGGCAAGCATCAGCGAGAGTTTATCGTCGTTCCACGAGGCTGCCCCGAAGGCGTTGTATGTCTTCAAGTAGGTATCGGATAATGACGGCGCATATTTGGCATTGATTTTCGCCTGTGTGAGCACCATCGACGTTTCGTTATAGGCCGAGCTGACGGTCGTTGATTCTCCCGATCGCTGGCGGTAGTACACATTCAGGTCGTTGATTGCGGCGTCGAACATGTTCAGGTGGATTTCCGCTTCGATGCGGTTGAGCAGGGCTTCTTCGGCACGAATAAAGGGGAACATAATCATCGGATTTCCTGTGGTAGCCGTCGTATAGAAGAAGTATTCCGAAAACTTGACTAAATAGTACGCATCGCGATAATTGGTTGAGTAGACCGACCGGAACGGCCAGTAACCGCCGGCGATATTGACGCCGGTAGGCATGGATGCCGAGGGTGTAATGTACTGGCATGTCCACGACCGGTTGAGGTTCGAGTAGGTCTCGGTCAACAGGAAATTGTGTTTGCCTTCGGCGGCGCGAAAGGCCAGCCTGATTTCGTCCGACACCGTACCCCAACTTTTGTAGGCGGCAAAATTGCTTGCCGCCCATACATTGGCCGGGTCGGTAACGGCCACGTTGTTGTTGGCCGCCCGTGTAGGGGTGGGGACGACCTGCGTCGTCTGCTTGATCACTTCCTCGTATTCTCCCTTGTAGAGGTAAAAGCGCGAGGCAAAGACGTGTGCAGCTTTGGCCGTAAAATGGTAGGCTTGTACTTTGAATGTGGCATCGGTCGGCAGGTTTTGTAACGCTTCTTCAATATCGGCCTCTATACGGTCGTAGACTTCGGCCACCGATTGGCGGGTATAATTGGCCAGCACCAGCGTTTCGGGGGCATCTACATAGGGGATTCCCGGGGAGCTGTTGTCGCCACCCGGCTCGTAGGTTTTCGCAAAGAGGTTCACCAGCAGGAAATGCGCAAAAGCGCGGCACAGCAGGGCTTCGCTTCGCTGGTAACGCAATTCCGTCGGGTTGCCCCGTTGATCGATTGCGTCCAGCGCATGGTTGGCCGTAGCGATAGCCTCGTAACAGGCGTCCCAGAAGTCGCTCGGCGAATCGGTCGACGTCGAGTGGGGAGTCTCCCAGTAATATGAATCCTCATTAATCAGGTAATAGCTCGTGCCGGCGCGTGGCGACAGGCCGGATGCCGGGGCCATGCCGTCGACCATCGCGTTTGCCACAAGAGCGTAATTCCCTTTCGGGTATGCCGATGTCAACAGCTGGCTGATTTTTTCTTCGGTATCCAATTCCGTCCGGTTATCAGGCACGGTATCCAAAAATGCATCGCAGCCCGAAAAGAAGAGCAGGAATAAGAGAAAAATGCTGCTTAATTTTATTGTGTTTTTCATTGCATGTAATTTTTAATGGATTAAAATGATACATTTAGTGATAATGTAATTTGCTTCTGAATCGGTTGGGCTACCCCGCCGGAGATTTGGAACTCGGGATCCTGTCCTTTCAGTTTCTTGTCCGAATAAATCAACCAGAGGTTATTTCCGGTCAATGTAAACGAGAGACCTTTGATGCCCGCTATTTTCTCGGCCACGGTTTTGGGCAGGTTATAGCTTAGCGAGAGGCTCTTTAAGCGGATGAAATTGCCGCTGGCCACACGGTCTGACGAATAGTTATAGGTGTTGTACGGGTAGGCGCTTCCGAGATTCGAGTAGTAGAACGCATCGAGGATCGATGGGATATTGGCCGCATTTTCCTCGCCCGACAAGGCCCAGCGGTCGTAGAATTCTTTTGGCAGCGCGTCCATGTCGGAGTACGACGATTTGAATGCCGGATACAGCCGGATTTTGTTCCCGAACTGATAGCTTAAAAATACGTTTAGCGTCAGATTTTTCCACTGCAAGGTGTTATTAATCCCTCCGGTAATCGGCGGGTCGACGGGTCCTTCGTATTGCAGGTAGTCCGTCGATGTGCTTTGCATGTATGCCGTGTTGGCCGTCGTATTGCTTTCGTCGATGAATACCGGTACGCCCGTTTCGTTCAGCCCGAGATATTTTACCGAGAACAGCGCCGACACCGGGTAGCCCTTCAGGTTGCCGCCTTCCGGCCGTACCAGATCGTAGATACGGGGCAGGGCTTCGGAGCGGGTGATTTCGTTGGTGGCATAGCCGAAGATGGTATTCGTCCGCCACGTCCAGTCTTGATTCCGGATGAATGTCAGCCCGAGGGTCAGGTCGATGCCCTTGCCTTTCATATCGGCATAGTTGGCCATTTTGCTCTTTTCGCCGCCGATGCCCGACGTGTTGATGCTGCTGATCAAGTCGTAGCTGTCGCGTTTCCAGTATTCGGCCGTCAGGCTGACGCGGTTATCGAACAGCATTATGTCGAAGCCGATGTTGAATGTATAGGCTTTTTCCCACGTCAATTCGGAATTGGCCAGTGAGTAGAGATAAAGCGATGCTTCCGTTTCGGTCGACAGCGGACGGCGTGTTACACGGCTGTAGAACGTAGCGGCGGCGCTTGCGAGGTTGGGCGGCATACTGGCCACTAACCCATAGCTGGCTTTAATGTCGAGGTTATTGATAAACCGCAGGTTTTCCATAAACGGCTCGTTGATGATATTCCATTTTCCGCTCACTGTCCATGTAGGCAGCCAGCGTGCCGACGAGGCTGCACCCAACTGGTTGCTTCCTTCGTAACGGGCGGTAACGGCAATGGCATACCGTTCTTTAAACAGGTAGTCGGCATTGAAGTAGAATGCAGCGCCGCGATCGCGCGTGGTCGACATTTTATAATAGGTGCGACCGGCCTCGGTTTCCTTTTTGATAATCCGGTAATCAAGGTTGACGATGCCACCGCTGTTGTACTGGTAGCCGAACCCGTTGTTGGAATACTCCTGCCGATCGGCCGACCGCACCTGCATCCCCGCCACGGCATTGACTTTATGGTTTTCGCCGAATTGTCGGTTATAATAGAAGCTGCCGCGCACGTCGTAGCTCCACATCGTATTGTCGAAGCGGTTGTACAGCCCGCCGTAAGGCATGACGATTACCGGTTCTTCATTCGGATTATCGGGGTCTTTATACAGGTTACCGTTCCCGCTCCGGATCGTCGAGTTATAACCCATGCGGTACGATTCGGCCATGTTCGAGCCTTCCTCTACGGTATGTTCCCGAATGGTATTCATGTAGCGGATTGCGCCGATAGCCGCGAAGCGCAGGTTTTTGGTGATTTTCGCACTGGCTTCGCCTTGCAGTTTTACGTCGATGACCTGCAACTGCATCGTATTTTTCTCCAACTCGTCCATAATATTAAACGGAGCATAATTGCGGGTAAAATACTCGAGGTTTCCGTCTTCGTCGTACAGGGTCATCGCCCGGCTTGTATTCAGCGCATAGCTGAACGGATTAATATCGAATGCACGTTCATACTGCCCTGCAACCACATTGCTTACGCGGTTTTGCGACCCGGGCGTATGCTGCTGCCGGAACGACCCGGTAGCGCCTACCGCTACGTCCAGCACGTTATTTACTTTATAGTCGTTGCGGAAATTCATCGTATAACGATTCACGTCGTCGGCTACCGTCCATCCGCTATCGTTATAGAACCCGATCGAAGCGTATGTTTTGGAGTTTTGAGAGCCGCTTGAGAAGCTAAGCGAATGTTCTTGAACAAACGAATTACGGAAGAGCAAATCGAACCAGTCGGTATTCGCGTAAGCGTAGCGCATCAGGAATGCGCGTTTGGCTTCCGCTGTATTTTCGAGGGGGAACGTGCCGGTTTCTTCGTCGAATTGCAGCAGTTTAAACATTTTGCCATAGACGCCCCAGTTCGACTTGTTGATAATCCCGGTATCGAGCCACCCTTTGCGTTCCAGCTCGGCGAGTACCGACATCTGGTCGGCGGAGTTCATAATGTTGAATTCGCCGTACGTCGGTTTCAGTTGCACGGAGTAGTTACCCGTATACTTGATTACCGGTTTGCCTTCCGTTCCGCGTTTGGTGGTAATGACCACAACGCCGTTCATCGCACGCGCGCCGTATAGCGCCGTCGCCGCCGCATCTTTCAAGATGTCGAACGATTCAATGTCGCTGGCGTTTAATCCGGCGACAGCTGATCCGAGCAGGGTCATCGGGTCGCCGCTGGAGAGCTGGTCGTTGGAGACATTGACCATGTCTTCGAGAATAACTCCGTCGACTACCCACAGCGGTTTGTTTTCACCGTTGATAGATGTCGCGCCGCGTACACGGATTTTGGGCGCGGCGCCGAACGTCCCCGATACATTCTGCACCGACACGCCGGCCGCGCGGCCTTCGAGCATGCGTCCAACGTCGACGATCCCTTCCGTTCGCATATCTTCCGCTTTCAGTTTCACCGACGAGCCGGTAAAATTCCGTCGTTCGACTTGCTGGAAACCGGTAACTACGATTTCGTCGAGTATGGTCGACACCGGTTTAAGGCGCACCGAAAGCCGTCTTTGCCCTTCGACGGGTACTTCTTTCGTTTCATAACCAAGAAATGAAAACTGTAGCACTCCGGTAGTGGGTGCTGTGATGGAAAAAGCGCCGTTGTCGCCAGTGATTGTCGATACGGTTGATCCTTTTACGACAACCGACACAAAGGGTATCGGTTCGCCTGTTGCATCGTCCGTTACCACACCGGTAACAGGCGTCTGCGCATAGGTTATGCCACTACCCAGTAGTATGAAAAATAAGAACAATACGTGTTTCTTCATAAAATAAATGTTTTTGTTAGCTAATTGTTTTAATAATTGAGATTAAGTTTTTAAGTTTATTGTTACTACTGCTACTGCTATTGTTACCGGCAACTGCCGATTTTGTGTACTTGTTTTCCGAACATGCTCTGCGGGTCACGGAATGTGCTATGGTGCGTCCGGAGAAGTTGCGAGTGTGTCCGGTGAAGTTGCGAGTGTGTCCGGTGAAGTTGCAAGTGTGTCCGGTGAGGCTGCTGTAATATGCACAAGTGTACGGAGCCGGCATCGGGAGCGTCATGGTATAAAAAATGGGAGCGCTATTGTATAAATAAATGCACCCTCCTCGATGGGAATGGCAATGAAATCTGTCCTCCTCGTACATCCCTTGTGTAGCGAGGATTGTAGCAATGCGGCCTTTGTAATTAACTGTATGAGATGTAGTTGGG